>NZ_JACJDN010000310.1:0-4658 GCF_014163565.1 Pseudoalteromonas sp. SR45-5
GCTTTATAAGTGACAGTGATCAGCATTTAATGTCAGAAGACAAAAAAGCCCCTATTGGGGCTTTTTACTTACTAGTGTTTACTTTTATTGCTCAAAGCTACAAGAGTTAACTAATTTTTACGGTATATCTCATGCTCAATATCGTAAATATTTACGCTTAGACTGTCTGATGCTCTGCAATATGTTTTTAAACATGAAAGTAGCAGTTCGCTTAACATTTGTTTTTGCTCAATTGAGCGTCCTGCCAAAATATGTACCGCGATATGTATAAACCCTGATTTTCCTGCGCCAAGTTGATATTGCTGATAAGCAATAGCACGTGTTTTTATGGTTTCTAATTCAAACAAGTTACTTTCGAAAGCGGTTGTATGAATTTTTTCTACCAGTACTTGAGGTAAAACGGGGAGGTCTTCTGAGTGTTCAATAATAATGTGCGGCATTTAGGCGTTTCCTATTATGAGTTACTGCATGAGCGAGAGGTAATTGTACCAAATACAAGAGGGGTCACTAAACCCTGAGCTATCTAAAATCTTTACTTTAAACTAATTTAGTCGTATTTATTTTTGATGTTAGTATAAAAACAAACAGGTGAACCTTCGCTTAGTAACTTATCTACTAAGTTACCTATATATTGATTAAGGATAAGTATGAAATTACCACAAAAATTTAAACGTTTAGCTTTACTTGCAGGTGCAATTGTTACGTTAAGTGCTTGCTCTGACGATGTTGCTTCGGTAAGCCTTGGGTTATTTACAACTAAAGATGTTGTGGTGAATTCGCAGCAAGATCCTATTGTTGAGGGCGTTACTTGTCATATTAGTCATATAGAGGCTAATTTAGATTTTTCAGATCCCTCTGATATGTCTATAGCGTGTCGTCAAACGGGGCCAATTACAGCGCAGCAGCTACAAAAAATAGACCGCAGCAAATCGGGCGAGGTGATCTTTAAATCATCTAAAAGTATATTATTTAAATCACTAAAAGTGCGTCGTATTTACGATGCTGAAAATCGTACTTTATTGTACTTATCGTACTCAACTAAAGAGTCCAGTGGAAGCCACCACCATGCGCTATCAACTGTGCCGCTATACAATACTCAAGCGTGGGACTGGGCGCTTACACAAAAAGACTAAGTTAGCACCTACGTAAGCACCTAAACTAAAACCTAAAAGAGCACACTATGTTAGCTTTATTTAAATCAAAGCCATTATTAGAGCAGCAAGAACAGCAATGGCTTATTGATACATTTATTTGGGCTGTAGAAAACTTTGATGCTGAGTTTTTTACAAAGCACACTCAAATAATACTGCCAACGGCCACTTTTTTCCCTGATTCGGTATCGAGCATTGAAGAAATGGCAAGTAATGTTTTTAACCGCGTTACTAATTACGCGGGTATGAACGCATGGCCTATCCAACTAGTTGCACCGCAGCAATTACAACCGCAAGTTTTTCCACACTTCGAATTTAGCAATGAAATACGTGGCGAAGGCAGCCATCTAATTGTGCCGCCAAGCCATACGATTAATATTTCTTTTAATCCTAACCAGATTAATCAGCCACAAGATTTAGTGGCTAGTTATGCAGGTACTCTGGCCACCATACTTATTCATCACGTTGGGGTGCTACCGCCAGGTGGTAGGGAGTATTTACCACAAGCTGCTGATGCACTTGCTTGTTTTTTAGGGTTTGGTGTGATGATGAGTAATACGGTGTATCAGTTTAAAGGCGGGTGTGGCTCTTGCTATAACCCATACGCTAACCGTGAAGCTAAGTTAAGTGAAACGCATACGGTATTTATGCATGCCCTAATTAGTTACTTTAAAAACGATAAAGTGTCTAAAAAGCATTTAAAGCCGCATTTACGTGGCCAGTTTAAAAAAGCACAAAAAGAAATTAAAGCATTGGTAAATAACTCGGCCAACCCGCTGTTATTAGCTTATTCGCCAAACTAGCAAGGATCTGCGTGGAATACTTAGATGAATTTTTACTGATTGTTATTGCTCATTTTTTTGCAGTAGCAAGCCCAGGGCCTGACTTTGCCGTAGTACTTAAGCAAAGTGTGCAACAAGGAAGGCGCAATGCATTGTGGACAAGCGCAGGTGTTGGCGCTGCTATTTTACTGCACGTTGCCTATTGTGTTTTAGGTGTTGCGCTTATTTTAACGCAATCGCCTAGTTTATTTATGGCGCTCAAGTACCTTGCTGGTGCATATTTAGCTTACTTAGGCGTACAAGCTCTTAGAGCTGCAAAACCGCCTGCAAGTAATGAAGGCGAGGCTGTAAAAGATGTTGAAAACAAAACCGTTCAAGAGGAACCCGTTTGGGTGGCTTTTAGGCGCGGCTTTTTCACCAATGCATTAAACCCAAAAGCCACGTTATTTTTTATGTCGTTATTTACACTCGTGATTAGCCCAACAACACCTACTAGCATACAGGTCGGCTACGGCGTGTATATGGCATTGGCTACTTGGGCGTGGTTTTCAATGCTTTCAATGATGCTTTCTCGAGATAATGTAAGGGGCTTTTTCCAACAACGCGGTTATTGGTTTGACCGTGGAATTGGCATTATTTTAATTGCACTTGCAGTACGTGTTGTTATTTAACTTATTCAAAAAGCGCAGGAGATAAAAATGCCGCTATATAATTTTTCGTTTGGTTCTAATATGTCATCTAACCGTTTGTTAGCGCGCTTGCCCAATGTAAAGCGTGTAGGAACTGCTGTACTTAAAGGCTACGAGCTTACTTTTGATATGCTATTTAAAGATGGCTCAGGTAAATGCAGTATTTGTCCAAGCGATAAAGAAGATGCATTGGTTTACGGCGTTATTTATGAGCTCAATGAAGATGAAAAAGCTATTTTAGATGGTATTGAGGGCGTAGGTTACGATTGTGTAGATATAGCCCCAACGCTTTTAACGGGTGAGACTGTAGCCGCACATTGTTATATAGCTAATACCCATGACAGCGATGTACTCCCATATGATTGGTACATAAAACACGTTCATCGCGGTTCACTTGAAGCGGGCGTGCCAAAAGAATACAGTGATGCCATATTAAATCGCGCACAAAAAAGCGACACCAATCAAGAGCGCGCAGCAATTGAATTTGCAGTTCATCAAAAATAATAAAATAGGATTGATATGAAATTAACCAAACTTGCCGTAATTGCACTATTAGCAGGCTCTACGTTTAGCAGCTGGGCACAAGTTGATACCAACAAAGTTGACGACGTAATTAAAGCGTCAATGGCACGTTTTGACGTACCCGGTATGGCAGTTGCCATTGTTGAAAACGATAAAGTAATATTTGCTAAAGGCTTTGGTGTAACTAATCTCGATACCAACAAAAAAGTAAACAAAGACACTTTATTTGGTATTGCTTCAAACACAAAAGCATTCACTACTGCGGCACTGGCAAAGTTGGTTGATGAAGGTAAATTAAGCTGGGATGACCGCGTAATTGATCATTTACCAGAGTTTAGATTGCACGATTCGTACGTAACACGCGAAATGCGTATTCGTGACTTATTAAGTCATCGCAGTGGGCTTGGGCTTGGGCAAGGAGATTTAATGATTTGGCCAAGTACCGATAAATCAGTTGATGAAATTTTAGCGGGATTACAGTATTTAAAACCAGCGAGCAGCTTTCGTAGTAAGTACGCTTATAACAACTTGATGTTTGTTACCGCTGGTGAAGTGGTTGCACGTGTGGCGGGGATGAGCTGGAACGATTACATCGAAAAAAATATATTACAGCCGCTGCATATGGATAACTCACGCGCGGGCTTTTCACGTATTCCTAAAAGTAATAAAAACTGGGCGACAGGTCATATTCCTATGGATGGCACGCTTCATCCATTTTTTGTGAACTACCTTGAGGACTTTAGAGGCGCAGGCGCCATTGCATCAAGTGTAAGCGACATGAGCCAATGGCTTCGTACGCAATTAGCAGGCGGTAAAATGCCAAGTGGCGAGCAGCTATTTAGTGAAAAGCAACAAGCGCAAATGTGGCACCCGCATATTACGTCTATGGTGTCTAAAAGTGCGTTTGAATCGTATCACCAGCAGTTTAGGGGTTATGGGTTAGGCTGGAGTATTGAAGACTACCACGGCTTTAAAAAGCTAGGTCACGGCGGTGGTATTTTGGGAATGGTATCGCAAGTTACTTTATTGCCTGAGAAAAACCTCGGTATTGTTATTTTATCTAATCAACAAGCTTTTGGTGCACTTTCGGCAGTAACCCATGAAGTGCTTGAAGATGCACTTGAACTTGAAGATAAAGACTGGGTAGAAGATTTAGCTAAAAGTCATTTTGAAGGCAAGCAACAAGCGTATGCTAATGCAAAACCAGAAGCCCCCGCTGACTACCAACCACAATTACCAAATATTAATTATACCGGAACATTGCACGATGACTGGTACGGCGATGTAATTATTGAGCAGTTAGATGGTAAATTACGCATTGATTTTACGCACACTAAACGCTTGAAAGGTACTCTTGAGCATTACACTGGTAATACATTTATTGTTAAGTGGGATGAAAAATTACTAGAAGCAGATGCGTTTATTCGTTTTGAAATGAGCTCACAAAATCGTGTAAACAGTGCCAAAATGCGCGCGGTATCAACACAAGTGACCGACTTTAGCTTTGACTTTAG
>NZ_JACJDN010000311.1:0-4655 GCF_014163565.1 Pseudoalteromonas sp. SR45-5
ATAAATACGACGATCAACGCTTGCACGTGTTACTTGCTGCGTTGTGATTTCTTTACGAATTTCTTCACGGTAAGCTTGAAAGCTTTCGCCCGAACCTTCGATAGTGCGGCGTAAGTCGGCGATTGTTCCGCCTTGCTCTTTTGCCATGTTAGCGAGAGTTTGATCGAGTTGGCTGTCTGAGATTTGTAACCCCATACGCTCAGCCATTTGCATCATAAGCGCTTGATTAACTAAACGCTCTACAGCTTGTACACGAAGTGTTTCATCTTTTGGTAATTGCTGGCCTTGTTCTTGTGCTTGCTTTTTAACACGATCAATTATGGTGTCTACTTCGCTTTTTAAAATTACGCCTTGGTTTACAACGCCAATAACTTTATCTATTTCTACTGGTGCAGCCATTACACTTTGACAAAGGCTGGCACTTAAAACTGCTGATGTTAATAATTTTTTTAAATTCATATTCTTTTTACTACTCTTGCTGATAGTACTCTAGTTACTAAGAAAATACGGTCTACGATAGCCAAAAATACCTTGTTGTAATAATTTTTGTGCATCATAACGGCTTTTACTGCCAAGTCCTTTTAATACAAAATTCAAACTAATACCTGAATCAAAAGTTGCTTGTTCTTGTCCTATTGACTGATTTAAATCAGTTTCAATTTGGCGATGGCCAGTAATTTGGATAGCCCAACAGCATGATTCATACTGTAATCCGCTCAATACTTCGATACTTCTGTTGTTTTCAAGATCTCGATGATAGCTCGCAATAAATTGCCATTCGTCGCTAATAGGAATACTTGTAAATACACCTGCTTGCTCGATTGTATTTCCTGAGACATCATTTGCATAGCGATGGTTCAATTGTACTAGCTGATTATTATCACCTTTATAATCAAGCGTTACATTTGACTGTACCATTTGCTTGCCATCTGTATCATATTGAATACCTCCAGCGAGGTACCAACGGCGGTGCCAATGTAACATGGTTTGAGCTGCAAATAGTGCATTATAATTAGTGTCTGAGTTTAAGCCTTGCTCTGTTGGCTTAGCATCGTCACTTAAATAAAATATTTGGCCCGCACTAAAGTTAAACACTTCTTCTTGTTTTTTATCAAATAAGCGCGTTGTAGCACCTAAAGTAAACTGATTAGCAGCTGCTATACGGTCAACACCCGAAAAGCGCACGTCTCTAAATAAACCGTAATAATCATCTTGCAGTTTGGTTGTATCAAACAAGCCAATGTCTGACTGATCTTTATTAGGTGTATATAAATACTGAATTTGTGGCTCTAGTGTTTGTATACCATCTTCAAAAAAGTAAGATGCGTCACGCTCAAAATTAAGCTGAGAGTACAAACGTACTTTTGGGATAGTACGCGATACGGTATCGCTGTATTGCGTGCCGGTTAAGTTTCCGCTTTGCTTATAATTAGTTTGTAATAAGCTTACTTCAGATAAAAATGACCACGCATGCGTAGCGTAGTTGTAGCGTGCTTTTGGCTCTACGTGTACACGAGTTGCGCTGTCTATGGCCACTTCTGATGAATCATTAGTAAAATGGCTAATCTCGCCCGACACACTAAAGTCAAAATTATCAAAACGCCAAGGCGCTGTTTGCGTAAAATTAACTTGTGGTATTGCAGTGTATGACTCTAAGTGATCGCCGAGTACTTCAAAGTTTTGCACTTTAATATCGGTTCGCCATGTATCACCTAAATGGGTAAGTGAACCAGTACGATACAATTGAGTATCGGTTTTACTTGCGTAGTTTGAAGTTAAGTCGGTGATGTAGTTATCATCGCTCACATTGGTTACATCAACGTTTGCGCGCCAGTTTTCACCTAGGTAGCTTTGCTGTTGCCAATGAAACATGTAGCGTTCATTCAAATCAGGCTCAGAATCATCACTATCTAAGTATTCAATCCCTACTAAGCCTTCGTGTTGCTCTGTTAGGTATCTAAACTCTGTCTGTAATTGCAGCCCTTTGTTAGACATATAACGAGGCGTAATTGTGGCATCAAAATTAGGTGCAATATTTAAATAATACGGCGTAATTGTTTCAAGGCCGTATTTGTCAGAGCTTGAAATGGTCGGGGTAAGTAGGCCCGATTTACGGCGTTCATCTAGCGGGAATGTAAAATAAGGTAAATATAGAACTGGTGTATCTAAAATACGCAATACGGCGTTATATGTTTCGCCCCAGCCTTCTTCGCGTGAAAGGTTTATTTCGTCAGCTTCAATTTCCCATGCTGGGGTGTCACTTGGGCAAGTAGTAAAGCTTGCATTCATGAGTAATAGGCCAGACTGATTAACAGTGAGCTTTTCAGCGCCGCCTTTACCTTGTTGTTCGGTTAGGCTGTAGTCGGCGCCTAACAAACTGACTTCTGAATTATTTAAATCGGCATTTAATCCGGTGCTGTTTACTTTACTTACGTAGTCTTGATAAGTAATTGGCCCCGTTGCATTTAATAAACCACGCTGTTTGTCTATCAACGCAGTTTGTGCGGACAAACTCATCTTAAGGGTGTTAATATCAACATTGCCGGTAAATTCAGCGCTTTGAGTGCCAAGTAGCTCAACATCATCAGCTTGGATATCAACTTCACCAAGGTTAAGGCCTTCAAGTGGTTGCCAAGCTCTGGTTTGCATTGAAATGCCACAAAGGTTGTGTGCCAGTTCAGTTTCGGCAAGCGATGGTGCGCTAACTACGCTTAGCATCAATATGCCCCAGGTTTTGCTCATTTATCGACCTTAATACTTTGTGTTTAATATAATATACACATAATAAAGGAAAATAATGGCAATTACAGTAATTGACCTATAAAAATAGATATCTAATAAAATGACACGCTTTGAGAATTTACAACAATTTATAAACACACACCTTAATGCCAAGTCGCATACTTTAAACGCGATCACGGGGGATGCTAGCTTTCGCCGTTATTATCGTTTAAATCACGATAATAAACATTTAATAGTGATGGACTCAGATCCAAAAAAAGTGAATAACGAACCTTACATTTTGCTAAACCAAGTGTTTGTTGAGCAAGGTTTTTTACTTCCCACTATTATTGCAAGCGATGAGAAACAGGGCTTTTTTATTCTCAGTGATTTAGGCAGTACGCACCTAGCTGACATGCTTGATGATGCAAACCGCACCGAGCATTATCAAGCATTAATTAATTTAAGTGCTCAGTGGGCAAAAACGCCCACAGCTTCTGCTATGCAAGCGTATAACGAAGATTTTATAAAGCTAGAGCTTGATATATTTAGCCAGTGGTTAGTAAGCGACTTTATTAATGAGCCACTCAGTGCAGAACAAAAAATAATGTGGCAAACAAGTTCAGAGCTATTAATAAAGGCGATGCTTGAGCAACCTACGGTTACCGTTCATCGTGATTACCATAGCCGTAACATTATGAACAGTAACGGCCAGTGGGCCATTATAGATTATCAAGATGCTGTACGCGGGCCGCTTTGCTACGACTTAGTATCGCTACTGCGCGATTGCTACTTTAAATTGCCAGAGCAAGAGTTAACAAGTTTGCTTGATTTTGCTTATCAAGAATTTACAGTTCAAAATTTACTGACTAACACTTCATTCGATGAGTTTAAATATTGGTTTGATTTAACCGGATTACAGCGCCACTTAAAGGCTGCGGGTATATTTTGTCGATTGTATTTACGCGATGGTAAAACAGGTTATTTAGATAATATTTTACCGACGCTTGATTACATTATTGAAGTGGCAGCAAATTACCCAGAGCTTAAAGCATTGAGTGAGTGGACAAAAAATACCATAGTGCCAAAAGTGACTGAAAAGTTGGCAAAGGAGCGCTCATGAAAGCAATGATTTTAGCTGCAGGGCGCGGGCAAAGAATGATGCCGCTAACGCAAAATATGCCAAAGCCAATGTTAAAAGTGGCAGAAAAACCACTTATTGAGCACCATATAAATAACCTTAAAGCAGCCGGCATCACCGATATTGTAATAAACCTTGCGTGGCAGGGTGATAAAATAAAAGACTACTTTAAAGATGGCAGTCAATTTGGCGTAAATATACTTTATAGCCAAGAAGTTGAAGGTGGCCTTGAAACGGCCGGCGGTATTATTGAAGCGTTACCGCTGTTAGGCGACTCGTTCATTGTAATAAATGGCGATGTATACACCGACTATGATGTAAGTGCGCTAATGCAACTTCATTTACAACCCGGTGAGGCGCACATAGTGCTTATAGAAAACCCGCCACACAACCCAGATGGCGACTTTGCATTGAGCCATTTGTCGGCCGAGAGTCAAAAATATACCTTTTCGGGGATTGGCCGGTATCAGGCTGATTTTTTTAAAGGATTAACGCAAGGTATTCGCCCTTTAGGGCCTATTTTACGTGAAAAGCTAAATGAACATTTAGTCTCTACTGAGCTCTATATAGGGCAATGGGATGACATTGGTACACCAGAGCGTTTAAACCAATTAAACACGCGCCTTGAGGCGTAACAACTCAATTTTTAAGAAGGCAGTATTATAGATGTGGGGAAAAATTCTCGGTTTTTGTTTTGGCTTTATGTTTGGCAAAATATTTGGTGCTATTTTAGGTTTATACCTAGGTCATTTATTTGATAAAAGCTTAAAAAATAACTTTGATAAAGCAGGCG
>NZ_JACJDN010000312.1:0-4644 GCF_014163565.1 Pseudoalteromonas sp. SR45-5
AAAACTTACAAGCTCAGCTCAACAGCACTAAAAGCTCAATAAATTATTTAAAAGAAAACCAACAAACTTTAGTAACAACGATTAAAGAGCTCGAAAAAGAAAAAACACAAAAAATAGAATTACTTGGCCTAAATAAGAGCAAGGGCAAATTAGACTGGCCGAGCAAAGGCAAGTTAGAGCACACATTCGGCCAACGTAAGCATGGTGGTATTGATTGGAAAGGCGTGTTAATTGGTGCAAAAGAAGGCACTAATATTAATAGCGTGCACAACGGCCAAGTTGTATTTGCCGATTGGCTAAAAGGTTATGGATGGGTAATTGTTGTAGACCATGGTGAAGGTTTTATGAGCCTATATGGCCACGCTCAAACGCTACTAAGAGATGTAGGGGATATGGTACGTGAAGGCGAAACCCTCGCTTTAGTAGGCCAAAGCGGCGGACAGGCAAGTTCTGGTCTATACTTTGAAATACGCCACAAAGGACGCGCAGTAAATCCTGTAAAATGGTGCAAACGTATTTAATTAGATAAATCGCTGCACCGCCTTGGAGCAGCTGATGACAACTAAAAAACACACAATAAATACCGTTAATAAAAAAAGTGCAGACTTTTATATAAGTCTGTACTTACTTGTATTACTAACCCTAATTACCTTTACTAGTAATGCACTAGCAAGCTCAATTAAAGATCTTAAAAGACAACAAATAGACGAAATACTCTTTAACATTCATACCTATTACGTTGAAGATCTCACCTTACAAAATAGCCACCATATTAAATATAACAACCAGCAGTTTGAGCATTTATATTCAAAACTCGACTCCTATTCTAAGTACTTAAATGAGTATGAGTTAGCCTCATTATTTGATAATACAAATGGTCGTTACACAGGTATTGGTATAGAAGTTAAGAACATAGACGAGAATATGACTATTGTTAACGTGGTTAATAATTCGCCCGCAAAAGCAGCAGGTATTTTACCAGGCGATATTATTGTAAGTGTAAACAACAACGCAGCTCAAAACCGTACTATCGACGAAGTAGCAACACTAATAAGAGACAGTGAATTTTCGAATATAGATATAATTGTAAATCGCGATAACAATAAAAACCCACTCACTTTTCATGTCACACGTCGCCAAATAAACCTCGAAAGTGTAACAAGCGAACTTTTAGATTTTGGAACTGGTTACATAGCTATCAATAACTTCTCTAACCACACATTACATGAAGTTGCACTACAAGTTGCCGCCCTGCAAAGCCATTTTGGCTACCCACTTAAAGGCTTAGTAATTGATTTACGTGATAACCCAGGGGGGACATTACAAAGCGCAGTGGCTGTATCAGACCTATTTTTACAAAGTGGCACTATAGTAACGACTAAAGGACGTTTTTACGATGCTAACCAAGCATTTTATGCAAAGCGTGGAGACATTCTAAAAAATGCGCCCATAGTTGTGCTTATAAACGAAAATTCTGCCTCTGCAGCCGAAATACTTGCAGCAGCACTTAAAGATAATAACCGAGCAACCATTGTTGGCAGCCAATCTTTTGGGAAAGGCTCTGTACAATCACTCATTCCACTCGGTGATGGCAATACCGCATTAAAGCTCACCACAGCGAAATACTTCACACCGTTAGGTAAATCGATTGATGGAATAGGAATAACCCCAGATGTGGCGGTTAATCAAACAAACCTTTCACAAAGTAATAAAGCCGTTATAATAAAAAATGAACACACTAACAATAATGCGCAATTACTTACTGGTAATCTAACCGATTTACAGTTGGTTAAAGCCAAAAAATTACTCAGCATGCAATAGCTTGTATAAGCTGTATAAATAAAGCTAAAAAGATAATAAAAACTATAAACGTGAAAATAATAAAATGGCTAACATTAGCTATTTGTTTTAGCTCTGCAACAATTAGCGCCAAGCAAATAGCAATAGTGATAGACGATATAGGCTATCATCAACGGGACTTAGAGTTCCTTTCCTTACCTGGGCAATTGTCGTATTCAATTTTGCCCCATACCCCTTATTCGCAAATTTTTGCAACACTTGCCAGTCAATCAAATAAAGAGTTATTGCTTCATGTACCTATGCAAGCACTTAACGGTAAAGAACTAGGGCCTGGTGCGCTTACTTTAAATATGAATAAAGAGCAGCTTCAGCAAACTCTTGGAACAGCTCTCGCTAGTTTACCGCAAGTTAAAGGCGTTAATAACCACATGGGCTCAGCGCTTACGCAAAAAAGCCAAGCTATGAAGTGGACAATGGAAGTACTTAAAAAGCGTCATTTATATTTTTTAGATAGTCGCACAACCGATTTGAGTCAGGCACAAAATGCCGCTAACTTTTTGGGTGTTGCTAATATTAGTCGCCAAGTGTTTTTAGACAACATAACTACACCAGAACAACTGCAGCTAAGGCTTGAAGAGTTAAAACAACTAGCCATTTCCCATAGCTTTGCCATTGCAATTGCTCACCCCTACCCTGAAACCATCGAGTTTTTACGCCATGCCTTACCAGAGCTAACTAAGCAAGGTTTTGAACTCGTACCTGTTTCGCAATTAGTTGAACGTAAGTACATTCAGTTAGCGCATGCTGAGGGAAAGGGAGTGAGTGCTAGGTAATATAAGCTTTAAATAATGCTATATCCGAATAATAAACTAATACCAATTCGCTTAATTAAGTGGTCTATTTTGAGGGCGGAAAAACGTGTTGATAGCTAGGCAAAAAATTCACTATTCAGTTGTTCTAAATGAGACTTTTTTAACGCAGGTAGCGACACGTTTAGCCCCGCAAAATGATTAAGTATTATTGCGGATTGGTATAACCATTCGATAATGCAGAGTATCGGTATTACTTGATTAGATATTTTATCGTTGGGTTTCGCTTCGCTCAAACCAACCTACTCAAAAGCAAAAAGCCCCGCATTTTCATGTAGGGCTTTTTAAATTTTGCTGCTTGAGCAATATTAGCTCATAGCGCTTTGTAACTTTTTCATCGCTGTTTTTTCAAGCTGACGAACACGCTCAGCAGATACACTGTACTTTTGTGCAAGCTCCTGAAGCGTCGCTTTATCATCAGACAACCAACGTGCGCTAACAATATCTTGTGAACGTTCATCTAGTGTTTTAAGTGCGCTAAATAAACGGGTATGCGCTTGCTCTTTCCACTGCTCTTGTTCAACGTCGTCAGCTAAGTCAGCTGCGCCATCTGTTAAATACTGTACTGGAGAGTATGTACTTGTTGGTGCATCGTCGTTATCGTCACCAGTTAGGTCAAAGCCCATGTCTTGGCCGCTCATGCGCGATTCCATTTCACGTACTTCTTTTTCACTCACACCTAGCTCGCTAGCAACAGTGCTAACCTCAGCTTGGTTGAACCAGCCTAAACGCTTTTTGTTTTTACGAAGATTAAAAAACAATTTACGTTGCGCTTTAGTGGTTGCAACTTTAACTATGCGCCAGTTTTTAAGAACAAACTCGTGAATTTCGGCTTTAATCCAATGCACTGCAAACGACACTAAACGTACACCCACTGTAGGGTCAAAACGTTTAACCGCTTTCATCAGGCCTATATTACCTTCTTGTATAAGGTCAGCTTGTGGTAAGCCGTATCCCGAGTAGCTTTTAGCAATATGTGCTACAAAGCGTAAATGCGACATAATGAGTTGCTTGGCAGCACTAAGATCGCCTTCTTCCTGAAGTCTTTTAGCAAGTTCTTGCTCTTGTTCAACTTTAAGCATAGGAATAGTGCTTACCGCTTGAAGGTAACCGTCCATGCTTGCGCTTTGTTGTCCGACTGTAAGTGCCATTGCGTATAAATCTTTACTCATTTTTCACCTCGGTGATAAACATTTGAAACTATCTTAGCACTCTTTCTCTAAGAGTGCTAACCCCAATTTAAAACTTTTTAAAAGTATAAATCAAGCAGTTTTTAGTATGTGTTTAGTCTACTACAAGCGACTGAATAAGTGATGAATTGAAGGATTGCAGCAGGTTAACCTAACCGCATCACCTTATTTACAACTCATTACTTTATGGGAGGATAGTACACAAATATGACAGTTTTAATAACGGGAGGTACAACCCAGTCCGATACGTTACGCATTTCAAGCTGGGTTGGTTCACTTATAGTTTGCAGGGTTTATTATACTTTATCGGGTTCTATTTCTTTAATATATCGATTTACAGAAAGGTACGAGCCTACAAATCCTAAGCTTGTTGCAAGTAACACTAAAAAGCCGAGTTCATTAAGCGATAATCCTATTAACGAAAAGCTTGTTTGATACACCCCCGCCACACTGCTCACAGCGCTTGAAAGCCACCACATCATCAGACCTACGCATATAAAGGCAAACAAACCACCTATTACACCATACCAAATACCGGTCCACAAAAATGGGGCATGTATAAAGGTGTTCGTTGCGCCTACTAGCTTCATTACTTGTATTTCTTCTTTTTTATCCATGATCGACAAACGAATGGTGTTACCAATAATAAGTGTCACTGAGGTAAGTAGTAATAATGCGATAGTTATTACACTTTCTTTGAGTAAATCTAGTAATGCATTTAAACGCTCTAACCAGGCTATATCGAGCTTACCAAAATCAACTTCACGTTCACTTTCTAATTTAGT
>NZ_JACJDN010000313.1:0-4636 GCF_014163565.1 Pseudoalteromonas sp. SR45-5
TGTAATTGGTTACAGTCTTATAGATAAATTTGATTGGGGCTTAGATATACTTGGCACAAATACTCAAGCCGGGTTTGACGAAAAAGGCCTCGGGTTTTATAACCACGGTGTTATAAAAGAACTCCAAGGTATTAAAAAACGTAATTACGATTTTGATGTTGGTCTTAGGCTCTCGCGCCGATTTGAAAACTCACAATTCTCCTTTGAATACCTTCATGACGTATCTGGTGCCCATAATGGCTGGGTTATAAATAGCTTTTTTAGCCACATTTTGCCATGGCGAAACTGGGAGTTTAGATCTGGTGTTGGTTTAAGCGCCTACTCTGCTGACTTTACAAATTATTACTTTGGCATTGATAGCGATGAAGCCACCAGCCTTCGCCCGATTTATAGCAGCAATGCCAGTACTAGTATCATCTTTGAGTTCCATGCTGAATATCCAATAAGCCAAGATTGGGTGTTTTTATCCGGTTGGCTTACTACATGGTTTTCAAAAGAAATTGACGACAGTCCAATTATTTCCCAAGGATATCAACATAAAGCCAAGGTAGGCCTACGTTATGTATTTTAGATGGATCTGGGTATTACTGATCTTTCCCAGTACCTTTACTGTTAAAGCGCAGGACCCCCCTGAAGCACTCATAGCACTACCCGACACTTGCGTTGCACTGCGCGAAGGGCGTAATTGCTATGCCGATGTTACACTTACGTGGGAGCAGCCTATCATTGGTAATTACTGCCTACGCGATGCAACTTCAAAGTACATTATGCAATGTTGGCTAAAGCAACAAAGTGGTAATTTTAATTATGCTTTTGACTCACAGCAAAGCATTTCATTTGAACTATTTGATAGCAATACATCCAAAGTCATCAGTACAGCAGAAGTAAAACTACAATGGGTTTATCAAAACAGACAAAAAAAACGCCGCTGGCGGCTATTTTAATACCAATCGTATTAGGGATATTTTATGGATAACTACGGCACTATTTTACTTGTTGAAGACGATGCATCACTAGCGCAATGGGTTGCTGAATATTTAACAGAGCAAGGCTATACAACGCATGTTTGTCATCGTGGTGACGAAGTTGTTAGCAAGGTCAAAACGTTAAACCCAAATATTGTGCTCCTTGATATTATGCTCCCGGGGCAAGATGGTATCAGCGTATGTAGAGAGCTTCGTAGCTTTTATAATTCGCCTATTATAATGCTCACCGCACGCGATGAAGAGATGGATGAAGTTATTGGTTTAGAAGTTGGCGCAAGCGACTACATAATGAAACCGGTGCGTCCGCGTGCATTACTAGCGCGAATAAAAGCAGCACTGCGTCAAAACAATGAGCCAAATAAGCCACAGGTTAGCCAAAGCATTATTCAAGTTGGTGCACTTAGTATTAATACCGAATCTAGAAATGTGACCCTTAACGAGCAAGATATAAACATATCAAGCGCCGAATATCTATTATTACACTACCTTGCAAGCAATGCAGGTCAAGTTGTCTCACGCGATGCCGTATTTAAAGCGACGAAAGGTAGAGAGTACGACGGGCTTGATAGAAGTGTTGATGTACTTATTTCTGCACTTCGTAAAAAATTTAATGATGATCCACAAAACCCCGAAAAAATTAAAACTATTTGGGGCCGTGGATATTTACTTGTTTCTACCGCGTGGTAATAGAGCGATGAATAAATAAATGAAAAAGTTTTATATATCGCTTCTAGGCAGTGCACTTTTATCTATTGTGGTATTGGGCTGGCTTATTGATGCTTTTAGTCAACAAGCGCATACCCCACAAGATGAATTTAGTCAGCAAAGTAAAATGATCATGGGTTTTAATAAGCAGTTAGCTAACATACCTACATCTGAGCGCAGCGATTATGTAAAACAACTAGCCCGAGAGTTTGATGTTTTAATTGACTACAAGCCAAATGAGTCACTCGCTTTACCACCTTCTTTATTATTACAAATGCACACGCCAGGTGGGCTGATTTTAGAAGATCAGCAAGGCTTTTATATGCTTTATAGTAGCGACGTTTTAAATCCTTTTCACTTATCAATGCGCTTAGATAAAATTTTTGATAGCGAGCAGCATAACGACATTATATTAACTCTACTATTTTACGCAGGTCTATGTGTATTTATGGGGTTTATTATCGCGCCCTTAGCTAAACGGCTAACTGTCTTAAATGAAGCCGCTAAAAAGTTTGCCTCTGGTAATGTTCATGCCCGAATAAAGGTATCGCACTTTACCTATATAAAAGATGTAGAACTTACTTTTAACCGCATGGCTAGCCAAATAGAGAAACTTGTCGCCGAAAACAAACTAATGGCCTCAAGCTTGTCTCACGACATACGCACTCCTATCGCGTGCCTGCGATTTGGTTTAGATGCGGCATTAGATAGCCATGATGAGCAAAAAGTAAAACAGTATTTAACCCGTATGGAAAACGATTTAGATCATATGGAATCGATGCTTAGTAGCTATTTAGCATTTGCTACTTTAGAGCAAAACGCGAATAAACTAACCTATTCATCAACCAATATTAAATCCTACCTTGAAGATATTTTAGTTCAACTTGCACCAAAACTTGAAATGCAAATGCTCAACGTACAACTCAATAGTACAGATAAAATAATAAATGCAGATCTTCACTGGCTGGCCCGTGCAATTACTAACTTATTAACTAACGCATGTGATTTTGCAAACCAACATATTTACCTCAGTGCAAAGTTACACGAGCAACAGCTTATAATAACGGTAGAAGATGACGGCCCTGGTATCGCACAAGAGAACTTTAGTAATGTATTTAGCCCATTTTTTAGAGAGGAAGATCACCGTAACAGAGCCGATAAGAGTTATGGCCTTGGCCTAGCCATTGTTACCAAGGTAGCTGATTGGCATCATGGCAGCGTTAAAGTAAGTAAAAGCACCCAGTTAGGGGGGGCGTGCTTTACTCTCACTATTGCACAGCACCATAATCCGTAAAGCAATAGTTACAGACTGTAATTAACAATTATTAAACAAAATCAACTCGTTATTTTAAACGACTTAATAACAACAATTAAAATCGATGGTTATAACATACACTTTACTTATTAATTTGTGCTAGATCAGCAAATAAGCACTTTTTATTTTTTTACATTTCCAGTAGATTGTCACCGCCGTCACACAATAGAGAAGTACAATAATATGAGCGCAGTTAGAGGCGAGTTTAGCTCTCGCTTTGGTTTTATTATGGCCGCCGCGGGTTCTGCCGTTGGTTTGGGCAATATTTGGGGATTCCCTACACAAACAGCAAGTAATGGCGGTGCTGCATTTTTAGTCGCATATTTAGTGCTTGCGTTCTTTTTAGCCTACCCCGCTTTAATGGCTGAACTTATGATTGGACGTCATGGCCAAGCAAACGCAGTGTCATCACTTCAAAAAATATCTAATAAGTCATGGCAAAAACACTTTGCTTTTGCTGTTGGTTTTGGCGGTATTTTATGCGCTGGCTTTATACTAAGCTTTTACGCCATTGTTGCCGGTTGGATGCTCAGCGCCACAGCTGAACCCATAGCCACTTTAGTTGGTGCCAACACAGCATCTACATGGTTAAGCGAGCAATCACTTACTCGAAATATTATATTCACTATGATCTTTATCGTACTAACTGTCGCTATTATAAGTAGAGGCGTTGAAAACGGTATTGAAAAGTGGTCTAAGCGTTTAATGCCTGCACTTTTAGGCATTTTATTTGCACTTATTGCTTATGTGATGACGCAAGATGGTGCTATGGAAGGCTTAAAAGCCTACTTAGTTCCTGACTTTTCATCTATTTTTGACGCAAAACTATTAGTAAGTGCACTAGGGCAAGCTTTCTTCTCTTTATCGCTTGGCACTAGCGTAATGATTATTTACGGCTCGTACATTAGTAAAAAAGAAAATCTTGTTTCTTTAGGTGCCTATGTGACCCTTATTGATGTATTTATAGCCTTTGTTGCAGGTTTACTGATTATTCCGGCTATGTACGTAGCACAAGCTCAAGGCGTTGAAATATTCTCGGCCACAACGGGTAAGCTACTCTCTGAAGATACATTAGTGTTTCAGGTACTCCCCGCTTTATTTGATGGAATGGGCGAAGTTGGCTTATTTGTGGGTTTTTCATTTTTTGCGTTAATGAGTATTGCCGCTTTAACATCATCTATTTCAATGTTAGAGGCGCCAGTATCATACACCGTAGAGCGCTTTGGGATGAAACGCGTTCAAGCAACGTGGTTAATTGGGGCGCTAATCGCTGTCGTTAGCATTACAATTGTGTGTAACCTTAGCAGCTTATTTGGCTTAGTAATCACTCTCACTACAAAAGTAGCTCAGCCTTTACTTGGTCTTATGTGTTGTATATTTGTAGGCTGGATTTGGTATAGAGGCTCATTACTAAAAGCAATTCAAGAGGGTAACCCAGAGGTTCACAATACATTGTTTTGGAAAATATGGCCTTGGTATACTAAGTTTGTATGTCCACTTGCTATTGGCATGGTGTTTTTACATTCACTATTGAGCTAAATGATACCTTAGCCTTAAAATAGTTTTAAATAAAATAGCCCACATTAGTGGGCTTTTTTATAGCGGCTTAAATTGGATTTATTGAGTGAGT
>NZ_JACJDN010000314.1:0-4624 GCF_014163565.1 Pseudoalteromonas sp. SR45-5
GTTAAACCTGCAAAGGCTTTTTTAATGTTTATTGATAAACTTTATTTAAGTGCTAACTGTAGCTCGCGATTGCGCTCAAGCTGGGCAATAAAGTTATCAGCAATAGGTTTAAACTTGGCAAGTTCTGAGCGAGGTAATGGCTCTGACTTAGGAAGTTTTACAGTTTTAGGATTACGGTGAACGCCATTTACTAAAAATTCATAGTGCAAATGTGCACCAGTAACACGACCTGTAGAACCTACAGTACCAATTTGTTGGCCCTGTTTAACTTTTTGGCCCGTTTTAACTAGCTTCTTATTTAGGTGTAAGTACTTAGTTACATATTGCGTGCCATGGCTAATAAATACGTAGTTACCGTTGTACTTGCTGTAACCGGCTTTAATTACTTTACCGTTACCAGATGCAACAACAGGTGTGCCAGTGCGTGCAGCAAAGTCGATACCACGGTGCGCTCTAACTTGCCCAGTAACAGGGTGTAAGCGGCGAGGATTAAAGCTCGAACTAATATACTTAAAGCTTACAGGCGCACGTAAAAATGCTTTTTTCATGCTACGCCCTTCAGGCGTATAAAAATTGCCGTCGGTATGGCGAATAGCTGCAAAGCGCTGACCTTGGTTTACAAATTCAGCTGCAATAATTTTACCAGTACCAATAAACTCGCCATCAACATAGTGAGACTCGTAAATTAAGCCAAATACATCGCCTTTACGAATGTCGTTTGCAAAATCAACATCCCAACCAAATATGTCAGCAAAGTTCATTATTTGGCGTTCGCTTAAACCTGCTGCAATTGCTGAAGTCCAAAAATTGTTAGATATTTCGCCGCCAGCGGTTTTGGTTAGCGTTTCAATTTCTTTGCTATCAATAGCTGTATCGTAATTACCTTCTTCGTTTAAGGTAACAAATAAAGTATCGGTTTTTGAAATCACATAGCGCAGTTGAGCTAAGGAGCCATCTTCAGCTGTCGCAAAACTAAGTATTTCACCTGGGTGAATTTTAGTCAGCTTGCGAGTCTCAGCATTAGTGTTAATTAGTTTATGAAGCGTTTGAGCCGAAAAACCAGCACGCTTAAAGATAATTGCTAAATTGTCGCCATTTTTAACTTTATGATCGACAAAGTCGTATTCTGGTAACTTTTCTGCTGCTTGCTCTGAATTTAACTCAGTTAATTTTTCGTTGTTATCAACTTTAACTTGTAACTCATAGCGCTTACCAATTTCTAGTGCATTTGCACTATTGTCTTTGGATGCAGTGGCTTTTTCAGAAGGAAGAAAGGCTAAGCCAACAATAGCAGAAACCAAACCTAGAATAAGCAATTTGTGTTTTTTGGGGAGCGTGTGAACCACGTGAACCATAACGTGCCTTTTTCTGCTGTCAAGATAATAAATACATAATATTGCAGGATATACTTAATAATGTACGAATACTAGTGTTTTGTAGATTTAAACTGACCTTAAACTACGCTAAAATCGGGCTTAGAAAGCCTTTTTTAACGCTCTACCTAGCTAAGACTCAATTGATTTAGTTTAGTTGCATGAATCACTTAAAAAGTTGTTTTAATTAGGTAGAAATTTGTTATGTTAGCTACATCTATTTATTCGGTTTAAACCTTTATTAAACCGTGACTACGCAAGTAACTAGTCGCCCCTTCGTCGGCAGAATTTTGGAGTAATACACAGTGGATTTACAAACCGCTCTAGCAGAGATAAAACGCGGTGCAGAAGAAATATTAATTGAAGACGAACTAGTTGAAAAACTAAAGTCGGGCAAGAAGCTAAAAATAAAAGCAGGCTTTGATCCTACAGCGCCTGATTTACACTTAGGACACACTGTACTAATTAATAAAATGAAAACCTTTCAGGATTTAGGTCATGAGGTTATTTTCTTAATTGGTGACTTTACTGGCATGATTGGTGACCCAACGGGGAAAAACGTAACGCGTAAACCACTTACTCGTGAAGACGTACTAGCCAATGCCGAAACATATAAAGAACAAGTATTCAAAATTCTAGATCCTGCTAAAACCACTGTTGCATTTAACTCTACTTGGATGGAAAAGTTAGGCGCTGCAGGCATGATTAAACTTGCTGCAAACCAAACCGTAGCACGTATGCTTGAACGTGATGACTTTAAAAAGCGTTATGGAAGCGGCCAACCAATTGCAATTCATGAGTTTTTATATCCACTGGTACAAGGTTGGGATTCGGTTGCACTAGAGTCAGATGTTGAACTAGGTGGTACTGATCAGCGCTTTAATTTGTTAATGGGCCGTGAGCTACAAAAAGTAGAAGGTCAAAAGCCGCAAACAGTATTAATGATGCCATTACTTGAAGGTACTGACGGCGTTCAAAAAATGTCTAAGTCGCTTGGTAATTACATTGGTATTACTGATGCGCCTAACGATATGTTTGGTAAAATAATGTCAATTAGTGATGTGCTAATGTGGCGTTACTACGACTTATTAAGTGCGCTTTCTATTGAAGAAATTGCAGCTCAAAAAGAACGTGTTGAGCAAGGTACGAATCCGCGCGATATTAAAATTGAACTAGCTAAAGAGCTAATTGCTCGTTTTCATAGTGAAGCTGATGCACAAGGTGCACATGATGATTTTATTCAGCGTTTTCAGAAAAAAGCGTTACCAGATGAAATCCCAGAGCTAACAATCACTATTTCAGAAGATACTATTTTAATTGCTAACTTGCTTAAAGAAGCAAATTTAGTAGTAAGTACATCAGAAGCAATGCGTATGATTAAGCAAGGTGCAGTTAAACTTAACGGTGAAGATAAAATCACTGATACCAAACTTGAAATAGCAAAAGGCACAACGGCTATTTACCAAGTAGGTAAACGTAAGTTTGCAAACATCACTGTAGCTTAAGCACAGTTTAAAAACTAAAAAACCAGCCTCGGCTGGTTTTTTTGTGCTCGTATTTTGAGCCCTTTAAATCAATTTTAATATTTCAATACTGGCTATTACTAACAACCAAAATACACGGGCCTGATTTAACCTATTAATTATTACAGGTACATCCTCGGGTGTAGGTAGTCTATCAGTACCAATACGCATTTTATTAAAGCGAGTACCTAAATAAACTGCAGGCCCGCCCAACTGCACGCCAAGTGATGCAGAGCATGTGCTTAAGAGCCAGCCTGTATTTGTTTGATAAAAATGCCTGCCATAATGCTTTATATAATGCATGCTTTGTTTGCTTGCTCGACTTGCTGCAATAGTTAAAGCGAGTAAGCGCATGGGAATATATTCAATAATAAACAAGAGTATTTTAAGCGGTTTTAAAAAGTAACTATTTGGGGAGATATCACTACGCCAGGCTTGTTGTATTAAGGTAAGTAACCGATAGGCAAGGGCAGCTATAGGGCCAAATGCTAAAAATATAAATATGACTACGAAATAGTATCGAGCGGTGCGCAGTATTAAGCTCTCAATTAATGCTTTGATAATACCAGCTGATGAAAGTCTATTAACTTCACGGGCAAGCAGTGGCTTTAGTAATTCGCGCGCTGTGGATTTTTGATTTTGTTTAGTTAGCTTTGCAATGCGAAGTGCTTTTTTATCAATGCTCTTACTTTCTAAGCATAAGTATAAAATAAGGCCAGCGAGTAATTCAGGATAAAAAGCAAACTCGAGTAGCAACACTACAATAATGAGAATGACACTTAAAATAAGTGAGCTTGCGAGTATAGCTGCCAAATATTGATAGCTTTTAGGTTCTTTGCTTTTGTATATACGTTTGGCAATAGCACTAAAAACAGCATTTAACGCCGTATTAGGATGATACCAGCTAATAAGGGGAATAAAGCGCTCAGCAAGGAGCGCTAGTATAAAGGCAATAAAGTCCAAGTGATTTTGAACAATATTGCTAAGCATTTACAAAGATACTGCTGTTAGCTTTTCTAAAAGTGCAACAACCATTTTAGATGAGTTGATTGATGCTGTTTCTAGGTATTCTTCAAATGATTGTGGTGACTCTTTACCAGCAATATCAGACATTGAGCGAATTACAACAAATGGTGTGTTAAGCGTAAAACACGTTTGTGCAATTGAAGCGCCTTCCATTTCAACAGCAAGCATTGTAGGAAAATCACTACGTGCTTTATCAATGCGTATAGGGTCACACATAAATGTGTCACCAGTACAAATTAAGCCAACGAGTGTTTTAACATCACTGATTTGTTCGATAGTTTGCTGTGCTGCTTCAACTAATTTAGGGTGTGCTGCAAAGCCTGCCGGCATTTGTGGTACTTGGCCAATTTCGTAGCCAAAAGCAGTTACGTCTACATCGTGGTGACGTACTTCTGACGAAATTACGACATCGCCAACACTAAGAGAAGGATCGAATCCACCGGCTGAGCCTGTGTTAATTATGCAATCAGGTTTGAAGTTATCGATCAGTAAGGTAGTTGCAATAGTTGATGCGACTTTACCAATACCAGATTGAACAAGTGTCACCGTGTTACCAGCCAACTCGCCAGTATAAAAAGTGAAACCTGCTTTAGTTAAAATTTGTGGGTTTTGCATAGCTTCACGTAAAATTTTAACTTCTGGCTCCATTGCGCCAATAATACCAACATTCATAAAGTTTAATTCCTGAGTTTGAATCACTTG
>NZ_JACJDN010000315.1:0-4613 GCF_014163565.1 Pseudoalteromonas sp. SR45-5
GGCTAAAAGGTGAAACTACAAAAGCACCTGTAATTATCAGACCAAATTCCCTTAAGTTAACCTCGGACGCCACAGCGTTAATTAGCATTAGTTCAGCAAATGGTAAAATCCTAGCGCAAGGAAGTAAGACTAAACTGGGTGGCATAATAGTAGCCCCTTGGCTAATTGATAATTTACCACTGGAAGGCAGTAAATGGGTGATCGACCCTAAGAAATTGTTAAAGAAAGTACTAAATTTACCCACAATATTAGCTCCTGATACAACGACTCTAAGCGGAAGGCGTATGTTAACTTTGCATATAGATGGCGATGGATTTAGTAGCATTGCGCACTTCAAAGGTAAGCCATACAACTCAGAAGTAATTCGCGATGAGGTAATAAAAAGGTACAAATTGCCATTAACCTCCTCCATAATACAAGCAGACATAGAGCCTAACGGCTTACATTCAAAACAAAGTAAAGAACTTGAGCAAGTTGCAAGAGATATATTTGAACTACCTTATGTAGAGGTTGCATCGCACACATATAGCCACCCTTACTTTTGGAAAGTGCTATCAGGAATACAAAACATAGATGAAGATAATACGAAATACGGACTTAATTTAAATATTCCTGGGTATCTCTCTGTCGATTTAGAAAAAGAAATTTCAGGGTCAATTCAATATATTAATGAACGACTGACGCCAAAGAATAAAAAAACAGTATTAATTCTATGGTCAGGCGATGCGGTTCCAGGACCAAAGGCTTTAGCCATAGCAAGAAAAGCTGGCGTGCTCAACGTGAATGGTGGTAATACTTCAGTAAAAGCTGATAACCCAACTCTTACAAATGTATCGCCAATTGGACGACCTGAAGGTGACTTGTTATACCAAATTTATGCACCCATTATTAACGAGAACGTATACACCAACTTGTGGCATGGGCCTTATTATGGTTTTAAGCGCCTAATCGAAACATTTGAAATTACAGAAAAACCATACAGATTAAAACCCTATAGTATTTACTTTCATTTTTATTCTGGTGAACTACCTGCTGGACTTGATGCCCTGAAATATAATATAGACTACGTACTTGCAAGACCGAATACGCCAGTACATTTAAGCCAGTATGCAAAAATAGCTAAAGACTTTTATTTTTCAGCTCTTGCTAAAAACAGCAATAACGAATGGGTTTTTAGCTCTCAAAGTATTCGAACATTACGTATTCCCAATGATTTTGATGTTCCTAATGTAGCTCAAAGTTCAGGAATATCCGGCGTCACTCAAAAGGGTAATTACATTCATATAACTGATGATTTAGCAAAGCTTAGCTTTGATCACAGCCAAGAAAACAATGTACCGTATTTAGCTTCAGCTAATGTCTCCATGGATAATTGGCAAGTGAATGGAGCTGTCAGTTTTAAAGCCTGGGTGCCTGCTAAAATTGATTTAGTTAATGGCCGTTCTTGTGAGTTTGTTTCTAATGATGGAAAGCGCTTTAAAGGTAAATCAAATGCTGATATCACACAGTTTAGTCTGCCAAAAGGTCAATTCTACGGTTACTTAAAATGTAAAAGAGCTGCTTGATGGTGAGTAATAAAAAACTAAGCTCTTATTGTAAGTAACATATTGATACATTCTTTTATCGTTTTTCTAAGTATAGGTTTGTAGGTTGCTCTTAATAACTCGAGTGGCAAACCAATGGGTTTTATTGTGGTGAGTTAATCAAACCAGCATGTTATTATACCCCTTGAGTATATGGTTGAATTAACATGTAGAAATTAATCTTCCATTAACATATAATAACCCTATATTACTAATACCAAATAGCTAGATAAATTGGAACGCATTACTTTGAGCCACAGTTATAAATTAATTGAAATGAATTACTAATGAAATATTTTTTATACCTAGTGCTTTTAATTTCTAGTCAAGTATTTGCAAAGCCTGTGAATAATAGTATTGCATTTTACTACTCAGCGCCGATGCCATTAGCCGAAATGACCTTTTATTCTCGCGTTGTAGTCCAGCCTGATCTTGTGACTGAGCACGAACTTAATTGGTTTAAACAGCGTAATATTGCTGTCTATGCTTATTTAAGTATTGGTGAGTCGTTTATTGAAAGTAAGTCTTCACTCGCAGTTAACCCTAACTGGAATAGCCATATTGCCGATTTAGCATCAGCACATTGGCAACAACATATTAAAAGTAGCGCTGCGGCATTAAAAGCACGCGGCTTTAGCGGCTTATTTTTAGATACCCTAGATAGCTATCAGCTATTAGATGCTACACACAGTAAACCCGATCAACAAGCTGGGTTAGTCACCATAATAAGCTCACTATCTGAGACTTTTGATAAGCACCTTATCCTCAATCGGGGATTTGAGTTATTGCCTAAACTCGCTAATTTAGCAAGTGACTTAGTTGCTGAGGGTTTGTATAGCCACTTCAATCCAACCGACAATAGCTATAAAGTGACCAACAAAAACGACCAAGATTGGCTAAGCGCACAATTAAAAACAGCACAAAGTTTAGGCCTCAACGTCCAAGTTATTGATTATGCAAAGCCCGGTAATCGCCTTACTATGGCACAAAATATTATAGACGCAGGTTTCAATCCGTGGGTGACCGACGGTCACTTGCAAACGTGGGGCACATCATCAATTACGCCGATCCCTAGGCGCATTTTAATCCCTTATAACAGTAACGTAAAACCACTCATATACACTACCGTACACTTAAAGCTTGCGACCATGATTGAGTATTTGGGGTACATACCTGATTACATAGATATGGCAAAACGCGACTTACCTTTGGTTGACCCTAGCTTACATGCCGGTATTATTTCGTGGACCTCAAGCGACGCATTTTACACCCCAACACTTACCAATTGGCTTGAAGCTAATTTAGGTGTTGTGCCAGAACTTATTTTAGGCGAGTTACCACAGTCTACTAAATTACTATTTAACATGGGTATTGAGTCGTTAAACACACTACCTGAAGGTCCATATAAACAAGATAGCTTTGCACCTTGGCTCAAAGGAGAATCCACAACACCTCCCCCTATCGTTAAACCATATTTACTAAAATTAGCAACTAATGCGACTCCTTTAATTACAATAAAATCAGCTGATAACACGATAATTGTACAAGCGGCTAAAACTAAATATGGTGCAGTCGTGGTTGCTCCTTGGCTAATTGATACATTTCCGATGGAAGGCAGCAAATGGGTTATTGATCCACGTACACTACTAACTCAGGCTATGGAACTACAACCTATATTAGTGCCAGATACAACCACCGAAAGCGGCAGGCGAATGCTTACGCTGCATATAGATGGAGATGGATTTACAAGTGTTGCCCACTATGCGGGTAGGCCTTATTCAGCAGAAGTAATTCGAGATGAAATAATTAAACACTACAAACTACCGTTAACGTCCTCAGTGATCCAAGCTGACATTGAAGAAGGCGGTATTCACTCTAAACAAAGTGCCAAACTCGAAGACATTGCGCGTAGTATTTTTAAGCTGCCTTACGTAGAAGTTGCTTCACACACCTATAGCCACCCCTATTTTTGGACTGCTCTATCTGGGCGAAAAAAAATAGATGAAGACGACACTGATTACGGTTTTCATCTAGATGTACCTGGCTACAACACCATCAGCCTTAAAAAAGAAATTACAGATTCGATAAAATATATTGATGAAAAACTCACACCTAAAAATAAAAAAACAGTGATGATGTTATGGTCAGGCGATGCAACTCCTGGTCCTAAAGCGCTTGAACTGGCTCGTGATGCTGGTGTGCTAAACGTAAATGGCGGCAACACTGATGTAAATTCCGACAACCCTAGCCTTACACATATATCACCTATTGGCCGCCCTGAAAGAGATTTGCTGTATCAAATTTATGCCCCCATATTAAATGAAAATGTTTACACTAACCTATGGCATGGCCCTTATTATGGCTTTAGACGCTTAACTGAAACTTTCGAAATTACAGAAAAGCCATATAGGTTAAAACCTTACACTATTTATTATCACTTTTATTCAGGTGAAGTTCTTGCGGGACTAGACGCTCTTAAACACAACATAGATTATGTTTTAGCAAGACCAAATACACCTGTGCATTTAAGCCATTATGCAAAAGTAGCAAAGGATTTTTACTTTTCTGCACTTGCAAAAAACAGTAATAATGAATGGTTATTTAGCTCAAAGTACATTCATACTTTGCGAATACCTACCGATTTTGATGTGCCAAACATAGCTCAAAGTGAAGGTGTATCTGGTGTAACTGAAAAAGGTGACTACATACATATTATAAATAACATAGCTCGCCTTAGCTTTGATCATAGCCAAAATAGTAAAAAACCTTATTTAGCATCTGCAAATGTGGTTGTTAATAGCTGGCAAGTTAACGGGCCTGTTAGCTTTAAAGCGTGGGTACCTGCTTCGCTTGATTTAATGAATGCACGCTCTTGTGAGTTTGTATCTGGTTTGGGTGAGCACTTTAAAGGTATTAACCGAGGTAAATTAACACATTTCAAAATACCTGCAGGTGATTTTTATGGTTACCTTAACTGCGACGGAGCCGCACTATAATGAATACTACAAAGCGCCCTCAGTTAATTTCAGT
>NZ_JACJDN010000316.1:0-4569 GCF_014163565.1 Pseudoalteromonas sp. SR45-5
TCCAAAAATCTAATTTTTAAAATATACCTATAAATAAAGCCGCAATTGCGGCTTTATTCTTTTTTGAATATCTTTTCTTTTAGGTCAATAACTTTACCAATTCCAGAACCTAGCTTCATTAGCTTATTAAGTTGCTCTGGCGTTAAACGCTGTAGTTCTGATGACCATTTAGTGACGGTTTCAAGTAGGTTGTGAATCTCACCCATTTGTTTTTGTGCGTAAAGTTCATCGTCGTTACTGGCTTCGTCTAATAAGTTATCGCGTAGTAGTGTTAAGGTGGGCTCAATTTCACGTTTTTTACGTTCTTCAAATACGCGATTTGCCATATCCCAAATATCGCCAGCAGGGGCGTAGTACTCTTTACGATCGCCAGGAATATGCTGTACTTTAATTAACTGCCACGATTGCAGCTCTTTAATGCCCATACTTACATTACCGCGAGAAATACTAAGCGCATCTGCAATCTCATTAGCTGTCATTGGGTTTTTAGTAATAATCAGCAAACCACACATTTGTCCGATCGTACGATTGAATCCCCATCGGCTGCCCATCTCACCACAATGCATTACAAAGGCAAAATTCTTTTCGGATAAACTCATAGCTTAGTAACTTTCAGTAATTTCAGAAAGTAAATGCTAGCACGCTCATTATGGATAGCAAGTTCTTAGCAGGCTTATAAGTTAATTTAAATGACTAAAATATGATTTAGATTAATATTTATACATCTATATTAGGATATGTTGTACACAACAATACATAAATAAATCCTTATCTTTAATTTTCTGCACATACGATGGAATGACTATGAAAGCTGCAATTAATACTCAATACAAAGGTAAATTAGAAATAACAGACTTACCAATTCCTGAGGTGGGAATAAATGATGTTTTAGTAAAAATAGCGGCCTGTGGCGTTTGCCATACCGATTTACATGCCTGTCATGGGGATTGGCCAGTAAAACCAAAAATGCCATTAGTACCAGGGCACGAAGGTGTCGGTGTTATCGAAAAAGTCGGAAGCAACATTAAGCACTTAGAAGTTGGCGATAGAGTCGGTATTCCTTGGCTCTATAGTGCATGTGGGCACTGTGAGTTTTGCCTAGATGGTAAAGAAACACTGTGTTTATCGCAGCACAATACTGGCTATTCTATTGACGGTAGTTATGCAGAATATTGTTTAGCGCATGGCGACTACGTTGTAAAAATACCAGAAGAACTCGGTTTTTCTGAGGCTGCTCCATTATTTTGTGCAGGTGTTACAACCTATAAAGCATTAAAAGTATCCGGTGCTAAACCAGGGCAGTGGGTTGCTATTGTTGGTGTGGGCGGGCTTGGTCATTTAGCAGTACAGTACGCTAAAGCAATGGGTTTTAATGTAATAGCTGTTGATACAGGTAAAGAAAAACTCGCGCTTGCTAAAGAGCTAGGCGCAGATATCACCCTCGATTTTAAAGAGGTGGTTCCAAGCGAAGCTATTTTTGAACAAGTAGGTGGTGCGCATGGCGTTGTGTGTACTGCAGTGTCTAAAGCTGGGTTTGAACAAGCCTATAAAAGTGTACGCCGTGGCGGTAAATGCGTATTAGTGGGATTACCTCCAGAGGATATGCCACTTCCTATTTTTGATACTGTGCTTAATGGCATTTCAGTAGTTGGCTCTATTGTTGGTACACGTAAAGATTTGCAAGAATGCTTGGAATTTGCAGCGCAAGGTAAAGTAAAAGCGATTATTGAAGAAAAACGCTTAGAGGACATTAACGAAATTTTTGATGATATGCTCAAAGGTGAAATTAACGGTCGCATAGTGGTTACCATTTAATTTAGATTAAGCGTTTATAAAACACAAAAAAGCACGGCTTCTAAATTAGAAAACCGTGCTTTTTAAGTCTTTAACTAACCTGAGCGCTGAAAATAGCTGCTTGAGATAGATTTATTATCCAGAGTTCAGGTTAGCTAGTTAAAGTGTGTAACTAAAACTTAGTTTTGCATTACGCTCTTCCCCTGGCATACCACCTAAAAACATCGCTTTTGAGTAATACTTTTTGTTGAACAAGTTATTTAAGTTTAACTGCATATGCCATTTATCAGTTGTATACGATACAGCTGTATCGTAAGTCGTATAACTTGGTACATAACCATCAGGAATCGAGAATGAACTTGAATTAGTACTTCTGTTATCTACAAACGTAATACCACCACTTATATTTACAGCTTCAGGTAAATTAAACATATCTGCGTAGTAGGTTACCCACGTACTTGCTGTTACGTAAGGCACACCTTTTTGGCGTGTGTCGTAACTGCTGCTATTAGGATTACTTTTGTCACGTGCATCTTGATAAATACCGTTTACGTTTACTTTCCATTTATCGTTCAAGTAAGCATTTAAATCAAGCTCAACACCTTTTGTTTGCTCTTTACCATCATAATAGCTTTCAGGTACATCTGAGCCTGATGTTAATGCGTCATAAAGCGGGTTTGCGTATTCTAAATTAGTACGAGAGCTTTCAAATATAACAACAGATGCGAGTAGTTGGTCATCAAATGCTTTAAATCTAAAGCCTAGGTCGTTACTTATAGACTCTGAATCTTCTCGGTCAGCTTCATTACCTGCCACAGAGCCTAATACACTATACGCTGTACGCCCTTTTGAATGATTTACAAATACAGATAAATCTTCAGATGGCTGATACGTTGCCCCCAGATTATACGTTAAGCCAGAATCTGATGTACTCGCTTCAGGTGTTGGCTCTGCACGGCTAGAACTGTAACGCTCATCAACACCAAAGTGCTCATAAGTTTGCTCAATTCGGTTATATGCCACACCAATACGCGTTGTAAGTTCTTCAGTTATGTAACCAACATGTTGAATGCCTAAGCCCCATGCTTGTACTTTTTTATTGTAGTCACTTGTTTTAAGCGGATCGTAATCTTCAAAGTTACCGGTTGGCCAATTTGGTTTTCTTATATCGTAAATATACGGCAACGAACCTTGGTACGTTACATCACCATCATTGTTTGTGAGTACGTAATCTTGATCCCATATTGAGAATTGTTTAAAACGAATATCTCTATCTTCGTAGTTGGCGTTAACTAGTAATTCGTTATCTACGTCGCCTAACATAAAGTCATAACGTAAATCTAAGAAGTACTGCCATGATTTTTCATCTGCTTCTACTTGGCGGTATTCTTGGCGGCGTGCTGCATACGGGTAAAGTACACCGTCTTCAACTAATGGAGCACGAGGGTCGTTATTAATTATTCCATCGCGTGTTGAATAGACGTAGTTATATGCACCTGTTTGGCGCGCAAAACTTGATGTGTAGTTACGGTACTGTAGCTGCTGGTTTAAAAACAAATCGTCAGTAATGTAATAGTTATGCGTTAATTTAAAACGCAACTCTTCACCTTCGTTAGCATCAGCCATTGGTGAAATAATACCATTTGTGCCAAAGCTATAAGGTGTTAAGCCATCAGATGCAGATAATGAATTAGCAAGTTGGTCGCGTTGTGCATCACTTAACTGTACGCCGCTTCCTGTCGGATCGTTTACTAAATCGGCACCAGTTACTTCACCCGCGCTTAAGCCGTTTGCAGTTTCTGCACTGTAAATACGAATAGGATGACCAATAGAATCAACCGCTATTTCATCTTTTATATAGGCTGCAGAAAGCATGATGTTTTGTCTGTCATTAAGCACGTATTTAAGTGAGGTATAAATTTCGTCGCGATCTTCTTTTAAATCGCGAAATCCGTCACTTGACGCTGTTTTAGCCATAACACGATAAGCTAAATCATCTGTTATAGCGTTAGTGCTATCAAACGATAATGAATAGCTATCCCACTGGCCAAGCTCAGCCGATACTTTGTGTTTTTCTTCAAACTCTGGCTTTTTTTCAATTAGGTTTATTACGCCACCTGCGCTACCAATGCCATATAAACCTGTTGCAGGGCCTTTTAAAACCTCAACAGATTCAACATTTGTAAGTGAACGAGTTGGGTTAAATGTATTACCCAGGCCTGCACCACCATACATACCATCGTAGGTGTAGTTTGCATCTAAACCACGAATTACTAAGTTATCACCAATACCGTAATTATTACCTGCTTGTGTTAAGCCACTTACGTTTCTAACTAAATCTTGTAAGCTATCTACACCTTGGGATTCAATCAGTTCTCGGTCAATAATTACAACCGGTGCAGGAGTTTCCATTAAAGACATGTCTGATTTAGTAGCAAGACCAGAGCTCATCACCACGCGGTTTTGCTTTTCGTATACGCTGATGCGTTCAATATCAGCATCAACTTGTGTATTTTGGGCAAATGCCATATTTGCATTTAAACAAGCAAGAGTAATAAGAGAGTACTTAAACGTTTTCATAGAGTGATAACTATTCGCGTTATTGAATTTGCGCGAATGATAATGGTTATTGTTTTTAAAGTGAATAGAAAGTTCATTTTATTTGATTAAATAAAACCGTTCGGATAATTAATAGACAAAAGCGAGTCTAATAGGGGGGCGGTGACCCTTTTATGGCATATTCAATATAGGTGAGAGTTTTATTAAGGCTGAGTA
>NZ_JACJDN010000317.1:0-4569 GCF_014163565.1 Pseudoalteromonas sp. SR45-5
GGCTTTTTATTCAGCGCTATTTACCAGCCGCAGTTGCGGCCTTCGTTTTGTTTATCTAAATATGTTTGTAATGGTGCAAAGTAATCGAGCATTGCTGTTGCATCCATTTGCGGCTTACCTGTTACAGTTTCAAGCGCTTCTTGCCAAGGGCGAGATGAACCCATTTCAAGCATAGCGTTTAGCTTATCCCCTGCTTCTTTTGAATTATAAATAGAGCAGCGATGAATGGCTTTATCGTTACCGGCAATTTCACATAAGCTGCGATGAAACTCAAATTGTAAAATATGCGCTAAAAAGTAACGTGTATAAGGCGTGTTGCCCGGAACGTGGTACTTAGCACCCGGATCAAAGTCGTTTTCGCTACGTGCGATAGGCGCTTGTACTCCTTGGTATTTTTCACGTAGTTCCCACCATGCTTTATTGTAATCTTGCGGCTTTACTTGCCCTGAAAATACCTGCCAACGCCATTGATCAACCATTAAGCTAAATGGCACAAAAGCCACTTTATCAAGTGCCATTTTCATTAATAGACCAATGTCTTTTGATTCATCAGGTACTTGCTCTAGTAAGCCAATTTCTTTTAAGTAGCCTGGTGTAACCGATAAGGCAATGGTGTCGCCAATGGCTTCATGAAAACCATCGTTGGCACTTTCTTGATAAAATAAAGGCTGTTTGTTGTAAGCGCGCTGATAAAAATTGTGGCCTAGCTCATGGTGAATAACAGAGAACTCTTCGCCCGTGCGCTGAATACACATTTTAATACGTAAATCGTCTTTGCTATCTATATTCCATGCAGATGCATGACATTGCACGTCTCTGTCTTTTGGTTTTACAAATAACGAGCGCTCGTAAAAGGTCTCTGGCAGTGGCTCAAATCCCATTGAGGTAAAAAAGGTTTCAGCCCCTATTACCATTTTAAGCTCGTCGTAATTATTTTGAGCTAATAACTCGGTTACATCGTAACCCGGATCGGCATTTTCTGGTGCAACAACATCGTAAATGTTACCCCATGCTTGCGCCCACATATTACCGAGTAAGTGCGCTGGTATTGGCTGATCTTGAGGTACTTTGTCGGTGCCGTACTTTTCACCTAACTTTGCGCGAACATGGCAATGTAGCGAGTTATAAAGTGGTTTAACTTGGCCCCAAATACGGTCAAGCTCAGTGGTAAAGTCATCAGCAGGCATATCGTATTTACTGCGCCACATAGCGCCCGTATCGGCATAACCAAGCTCCTTTGCACCTTCGTTGGTAAGTGCTACTTGCTGCTCGTAAAGTGGGCGCATGGGTTTTGATATTTCACGCCAGCCTTGCCATAAATCAAGTAGTTCGTTGTAATCTCGGCTGGTGGCCATTTTTGAGGTCATGTCGCCAAGGCTTAAACAGCTGCCATCTTCTTTACAGTATTTACCTTTACCATATAGCCCGCCAAGCTCTGCGACAATTTGTGAAAGCTTCGCTGTTTTATCAGCGTCTTGTGGGGCTGGAAGTGTAAGTGCTAGTTTTAGTTTATCAAGCTTACGGCGAGCATCGTAATCAAGCTCTAGTTCGTCGTATTTTGCAGCTTCATTTGCTAAACGCACGACTGTTTCGGTCATTTTACGGTTAACTTCAGCCGATAGAGCAGATGTATCGTGAGTAATAAAGTTTGCGTAAATCCACTCTGCACGGCTCGATTCTAAATAAAGTGCACTTAGTTCTTTTTCTGTGTTTGTTATAAATGTATTTGCATCTTTAGCTGTTACAGCTTTTTTAGTGTGTGGTGAATCGGTAGTGTCGATAGATACTTGCGCATCGCAGGCCGTTAAAGCAAGAGTACTTGCTACCATTAAGGCGCTCATACTTAGTTTAAATCGAAAGGGGGTCATGCTATTCCTTTAATTTATTGTTATTAAAACGTTGATAATAGCAGTGATGTTTAAAACAATAAAATGAATGCGTTAAGGCTCACGACTCGTCGTGCAATGATTGTATTTAAATTAAGATGGGTCATAATTAAGTTACTATTTTCATTCAATGTGTAAGGAATGTGCGCATGTTAATATTTATAATATTGCTGGTCGTGGTGGTGGTTATTTTTGCGGTTAAAGATATTCGCCTAAACTTGATTAGTCGTCCTACGTTTAAAATGTTCAAAAAGGTGCTTCCGCCATTATCGCAAACAGAGCGAGAGGCAATGGAAGCAGGTGATGTTTGGTGGGATGGTGAGTTATTTAGTGGTAACCCAGACTGGCAAAAACTGCACCACTTTCCAAAACCAGAGCTTAGCGATAAAGAAAACGCATTTATGGCTAACCAAGTAGAAACCTTATTGGCGATGCTTGATGATTATCAAATTGTACAAAAAGACAAAGACTTACCAAAAGAAGTGTGGGATTACCTAAAAACAGAAGGTTTTTTTGCACTGATCATTCCTGAAAAATTTGGCGGTCGTGAGTTCTCAGCAATTGCTAATTCGACGATAGTGTCAAAAATTTCGACTAAAAGCTTAACAGCCGCAGTCACTGTTATGGTGCCTAATAGCTTAGGTCCGGGCGAGTTACTTCTTCACTATGGCACTAAAGAGCAGCAAGATCGTTGGCTGCCAAGTTTAGCTAATGGTACAGATGTTCCTTGTTTTGCATTAACGGGACCAGAGGCGGGCTCTGATGCTGGCAGCATTCCTGATTCCGGTGTGGTGTGTATGGGTGAGCACAATGGCGAGCAAGTAATGGGTTTGCGTTTAAATTGGTCAAAGCGTTACATTACGCTTGCACCCGTTGCTACTGTACTCGGCTTAGCATTTAAAATGTATGATCCAGACGCTTTATTAGGTGATAAAAAAGAGCTAGGCATAACGTGTGCGCTTATACCAACCGATCATCCGGGTGTCGAAACGGGTGAGCGTCATTATCCGCTTAATATGGCCTTTATGAATGGTACCACTTACGGTAAAGATGTATTTATACCATTGGACTGGATCATTGGTGGCCAAGAATGCGCAGGGCGTGGTTGGAGAATGCTTGTTGAGTGTTTAAGTGCAGGGCGTGGTATATCACTACCAGCATTAAGTGCAGCAACTGGACATTTAGCTTCAAAAATGACATCGGCATACGCCATGGTACGCCAGCAGTTTGGTGTATCTATAGGGCAGTTTGAAGGTGTGCAAGAGGCACTTGCACGTATTGGTGGTTTAACTTACACACTTGAGTCGTGCCGATTAATGACCGCAGGTGCGATTGATTTAAAATTAAGCCCGTCGGTTGTAACAGCGATTGCTAAATATCATATGACAGAAATGGGTCGTACGGTAATGAACGATGCAATGGATATTCATTCAGGTAAAGGAATTCAAGTAGGGCCTAATAACTATTTGGCGCATGGCTATATGGGTATTCCAGTATCAATTACGGTTGAAGGCGCGAATATTTTAACGCGTAACTTAATGATATTTGGCCAAGGTGCAACACGCTGTCATCCTTTTGTTTTAAAAGAAATGGAAGCCGCTGCCATGGAAGATGACGACGCAGCAATTGAACAATTTGATGGTTTATTAATGAACCATATAATATTTGCAGCAAGTAATGCAGGCATGGCATTTGTGCATGGCTTGACACGTAGTTGTTTTGCTAAAGCCCCTGTAGGTGGTGAAACGGCTGTTTATTATAAACAATTGAGTAGGATGAGCCGAGGCTTAGCTATTTGCACAGACGTGGCTATGTTAATGCTTGGCGGTGAGCTTAAACGTAAAGAAATGATATCAGCGCGTTTGGGTGATGTATTAAGTCATTTGTACTTAGCATCAACTGTTTTAAAACGTTATGAAGATGAAGGGCGCCAACAAGCTGATTTACCATTTGTAAAATATGCAATTGAGAACTCATTATTTGAAATTGGCCAAGCGTTTAATGGCTTCTTTAAAAACTTTTCAAACCCGGTTGTTAATTTTATCCTTAAACGTATCGTGTTCCCGCTTGGAAACCATTACCACAGACCAAGTGATGAAATAGCACAAAGTATTTGCGAGCGTATGACTCAACCTGGTGTATTTAGAAACCGCTTAACGCATTTATGTTATGTAGATGAAAATGCAGGTACAGGGGTCATGGAAAGCGCATTTTTAGCTATGCATGATATGCAAGCGCAGTTTAAAGACTTAAAACAATGGCAGCGTAAGGGCAGTGTGCCTGCAACGCTTGATATTGAAGGTGCTATAAATTTTGCGCTTGAAAATCAGTTGTTAGAGCAAACGGATGCTGATGCAATGCATCATGCTAATAAGCTACGTAAGAAAGCCATTGCAGTTGATAACTTTCAACCTGGTGAGCTGTAGCGCACTACTTTAAATACTAGGGCGTGTTGACCTTTCGTGGTTGAATTTGCAGCAGACTGTTTGGTTTTTAGGCAAGGCAGAGCCTATGTAGTGTGGTTATTCCCCATAAATAGGCGATAACGCAGCATAAATGCCAAACATGCGCTGCCCTTTGGGTTCTTTCTAGGGACGATTAACTCTATGTTGCTCGGTTTTTACTTAGCCCACTAGGTTACAAACCTCGCGCCGCGATTAAATCGCCCCTAGATTGAACAAAT
>NZ_JACJDN010000318.1:0-4567 GCF_014163565.1 Pseudoalteromonas sp. SR45-5
AGAAGAAGCCGACGAATACTACCAAGAAAACTTACCTGAAAACTCACTAGAGCGCATAAAAGCCGATTTTTTAATGGCCTCATTCGCAGAGGGTCGTAAAAGATACAATCAAGCGATTGAAAGGCTAAACCGTATAGTTACTGTATTCGATAGTAACTTAAACTTTGATCACAGTGCAGAGCTAACAGCTCATTCAAAGCTTGTAGGCCTGTACGAAAAACAAGGTAAAAGCGAAGAAGCAACTAAACATTGCCTAGCTATCGCTCAAATGGTGCCATGGAAAGAATCGCAAGAGCAAACACCACTCTATCGTGTTAATCCTAAATACCCAGTTAACAAAGCCAGATTTAGTACCGATGGTAGCGTTGTTATGGAGTTTGAGGTAGACGCAGCTGGCTTTGTAAAAAACCCAAAAGTACTTAGCTCAGAAGGTGGCAGCGCATTTGAAAAATCAGCCAAAGCAGCACTTGAGCAATGGCGTTACGCGCCAAAGTTTGAAAATGGCAAACCTGTTAGCGCTATTTCTCAGGTACAACTCGACTTTAAAATTAACCGCCACTAAAAGCGGCTCATTAAAAAAGGCGCTTTAAGCGTCTTTTTTAATACCAACTAATACAAATTCTACGTAGTTAAAATTCATAACTTACGCTAATTCCGCCATCGGCTCTTTTTTCATTGCTATCGCTTGCTTTACCGTAGCCCACCTCTAGCTCTAATCTAAAACCAGCGCTGTTCAATCCATTAAAGTTGTAGTTGTACGTAAGCCCTATACCATTTGTTGTTTCTTCATCAAAAATACCGCCAATTACACAACCTAGCGTATTAGCAAAGTCAGTTGCTACATCATTAGTTGAACTTTCGCACTCTTGGTCTGTATCTCTTGCACCAATAGCGCCCACAAGTACGCCAAAAGCATGTTTTTTATTATCGCTAACTGCTTGTTCAAAACCGGCAGAAAACCCATCATCAAGGCCTAGTTTATAGTTTGCATACCAGCGCTGTGTGTCGTCGTTAGCCGACAAAGACACTTCAGGAATAACTAAATAAGGATAGCCACCCCCAATCGAAAAACTAACATCGTTAGCAAAAGTAGAACAAGAAGCGATAGATAAAGTGAGTAGTAATATTTTTATTTTCATAAAGTTCCCTTTGAGCAAGTATAAAATGTACTCACTTTAGGAACGCCATGCAATACGACAAAAAGCTCGTTAAATTTAGCTTTAGTAATAAAATAGGGATTAAATTTTAGCGAGTATTTTATCGCTAGCCGCTTCTATTAAATCGAGCACATTTTCAAAGCCATCATCGCCGCCGTAATAGGGATCGGGAATAGCGCTTTGGGCTTGCTCGCCATATTCTAAAAATAGCGCCAGCTTATAGCGTAAATGCTCAGGGCATTGCGCTGTTAAATCAGCTAAATTTTGTGTATCGGCCGCTAAAATTAAATCGAACTCAGTAAAGTCGCTTGTACGCACTTTACGTGAATAAATACCTTTAAAGCTGTAACCGCGCTTCTCCCCTGCTGCCATTGAGCGACTATCAGGCGTTTTACCTTCGTGATAGCCAATAGTGCCCGCCGAATCTACTTTAACGTTAACGCCTAGCTTTTTAGCGCGGGCTTTTAATACCGCCTCTGCGGTTGGCGAGCGGCAAATATTACCTAAACACACTATGAGTACTTTCTTCATTAAGGATCCTCTAACTAATTTAAAAACCTAAGCTTTAAAACTGTTTTAAAATGCTTTCATCGTAATCTTCAACATTAAGCGTTACGTTATGTTGCGCTGCAACAGATTCGAGCTCAGCTTGTTTAATGGCTAAATCGTCCATGGTGATTAGATTATCGTCTAGCTGCCACAATAACCGAGAGCCCGCGTAGCTATAATGAATCGCTAATAACGCATCGGCATTACCTTCACGGCCAGCGGCTTTTAACTTAGCCATTTTACGGGTTATTTTATTAAGTGCTTTTTTAAGCTCCCACACATAAACAACTTCAGTCATAAAGCTATGTGTACGGTATTTATTAAGTAACCACGCAAGCCCAACGCTTGTAATAGCAACGCCTATTAAGTTCCAATGAAAGTGGCTACCACTTTCATCAGGAAATAAAGCAATCAGCGTTTGCGATATAGCCAAGCTGCCTACAGCTAAACCAATACCGCATCCTGCAATAACACGGTTTAAATGTTTACGGTAACGCGCTTTATTTATTTCAATGAGTTGCATAACAGCCTAAAAAGTTAATAAGTAAAAGAATGCGAATGGCTATTGTAACTAAACCCCACATTTTTTATAAAATTATTTCACCCCTTTTTGATTTGCCACCCGTTATAGCTTTGAAAACACCCTAATTGTAGTGGTCAATAAAATTTGGAGCGGCTTATGCACACACTTGAAGTACCTAACAACCCAGTATTTATTAAAACATCGACTGCCGTTATCGGCGGCGCCGCAATGACCTTTGCAGCTTTTGCGTTTATGCAATATTTAATAAGTGGCGAGCAACGCGCACCGGTTAAACCAGGGGGCGATATTATAGTAGAGATTTTTCAAGCACCTGAGGATTCAAAAGTCAGGCATATACAAAAAATACAGCCGCCACCGCCAATGCCTAAAGTGCCGCAAAAAGCTCCACCGCTTGATGCATCAGCGGATCCTGTGTTGGCAATTAGCGACCTTACGCCAGTTACAATTGACGATTTTGGTGGCGACATTAACAATACCATTAATCGCCCTACAGGGGATGCAACACCCATAGTGCGCATAAACCCTAAATACCCAACTACAGCCGCGCGCGATGGTATTGAAGGTTGGGTGCAACTAAGCTTTAGTATTTCGCCCACCGGTGAAGTAATCGACCCGGTAGTTATTAACGCCGAGCCAAAACGCACCTTTGACCGCGAAGCAATAAGAGCTATTAAACGCTGGAAATATCGCCCCAAAGTAATTGAAGGTGTGGCACAATTACAAACAGGTCAAACTGTACAGCTCGATTTTAAATTACAACAATAAAAGCGATGAGCCTATGCTACTAAGTATTAAGTCATGGTTATTTGAAACGCCAAGCAAGGACTGCTTGGCAAGTTACGCAAAAAGTGGCGACAATCGTTACTTAGAGCAGCTTATTGCCCTCTACAGTAACGACTTATACCACTACCTTGTTACACAATCTAATACGCATTTAGCATACGACGTAAGCCAACAAACATGGCTAAAAGTAATCGAAAAACGCCACCTTTACCAAGCCCAAACCACACCAAAAGCATGGTTGTTTAAACTTGCCCGCAACACACTCATTGACGAATACCGCAGGCAACAGCACTTTGTAGAGCTTGACGAAAACACGCATTTAGCAGCACAAAATGATAAAAGCGAAAACAACTTAAATAGTGGTGACTTAACTAGCAAAGACTCGCATATAGGAAGCTCAAACATAAGTTACGAAGCGCTCGACGCCGCCCTAAAACAACTCAGCTTTGTACAGCGTGAAGCCATAACATTACAACAAGAAGGCTTTTCGCTCACCGACATAGAACTTATAACGCAAAGCAGCCTCGAGACCATTAAAACAAGGCTGCGCTATGCCAAGCAAAACCTTAAACGTTTATTAGGAGCAAACAATGAACAAGCCTGATGAGCCGCTTGATCAAAAGCTCACACAACATTACAAAGAGCGAAAAGCGCGCACTACACTTACAAGCACTCAGCAAAAAGCGCTACTTAAAAAGGCCACGCACACAAAGCCTAAAAAGTTCGGCTTTACGCTGCAGCTAACCAGCCTTGCCTGCGCACTGGGTGTATTTTCTTTTATTGTGTTTGATAATAACGATAGCATTAACCACGCGCCAAAAACCGTGCTTAATAGCGTATTTAACACTATAGACATTCACGACTATTCAATTATTAAAACACACGAAATAAATCAAGCAGGTAGCTACGCAAGCACCTTTACAGAGCAAAAACACGCACTCGATAGCCAATTAGCTAACGATTTACGCCGCCACCAACAACGCCACATAGAATACGGCACGCTCGTAAAGGTAGATAACGACTGGTACATAGCCAGCTGTAATGACGAGGTACTAGTACAAATTAAGCAGTCATTATTGAGAGATTTAAAAGGTAAACACGCGGTAGAAAGTAATATAAATACCGGTGATATGCTCGCCATGGCGCATAACGGCAAAGGGCAAATTATTGCGCTAAAACATGCAGGTGCTGGGGTTAGGCAGTGTGGGGCTTAGATATATTTTAGTCTAACCTAAATTTTAGCTAAGATTAAACTAATTACACGGAGTAATCGAAATGGAATTAAATTACATAATAGAAATAAGTAAAGTAGTCGCTGTACTGTTTACTGGATGCTCATTTCTTTTTGGTATTTATATTTATATAGTTAACTCAAGAAAAGAGAGAATCAAATCAACCTTAGAGTATTGGGGGAAGTTTCATCAAGAAGTTATCCCGTATCTTGTTAAGTTTAATAATAAATACCCAGGTAAGATCCATGCTAATGAGGTCAGGGAAGTCGTAAATTTATCCGATACTAAAGAAACTCTTCACC
>NZ_JACJDN010000319.1:0-4542 GCF_014163565.1 Pseudoalteromonas sp. SR45-5
GCATCCCATGCATCTTTTAGTTGTGGGCGGCTCACTAAGTTTCTCCTACGCTTTTTTAAGGAAAAATTCTTTGCTGCCCCACTGCTGTAGGTCGATGCTTGTTAGCCCGTTTGCCAACGCGAATGCTTCAACTTTTGAAAGCCCTGTAATGATGCGGCGCACTTCTCCGTCGGTATCGCTTAAGAGCTGTTTTAATAAGTCATCTTTAATCGTTAAGCTTGGTTCTATTACTGCGCTTACGATTATTTGTAGGTCGTTGAATTGCAGTGGCTTGAACTCTAGCCATTCTGATATGCGGTTAAAAAACTGGCGATGGCGCTGTAATTTACGGCGTACTGATTCCATGCCAATAAGTACTACTGGGCAGTTTGTTAAATCGTGTATGTCGCGCACAATTTCGAGTGTATTTTTGTCGTTCAGCAGGTAGTCGGCTTCGTCTATGAATAGCGGACGATTAGAGATAGCCATGTGCTCTATGATGTAATTAAGCATGGCTTCGCGCGTGTAAATGTCAGGGCCGCTTAGCTCTTTAACTATTTGGCGTAATAGTTGGGCTAATGTCATGCCTGATGTGGCGCGTATATAAATACCGTCGCAGCGGTTTACCAACCATGCGGTTGCGGTGGTTTTACCTAGACCTGGATCGCCATAAATTAAACCTATCCCTGGTACACCATGTGCACGCTGGTTTAGCGCTTCGACCATCATTTGCGTAGCTACTACATTGCTTACAATTGCTATTTTAGTTTTCATGGGTTTTCCTTTTACTATTTATGTAATTGAGTTGGTGCAGCTGGGGCTGCGTTCATGTCGTTTAGTAGGTCATCTAGGCGCTTTGAAGAGGCGCGATTTTGTTGTTCCCATATATTTAGCCACTGCGCATCTGCATGAATTAACTGTTTTGCTAGGCGCTGTTTTTTATGGAACATGGCTTTACTTTGTGGATTGTCGAATAGCGGCGTTGGGTTTACGTTTGCTATTGCGGTTTCTTCATCTAACTGCTTACGGCGCTTTTCAAATTCACTTAATTGCTCGTCGCTAAAGCCAACAGCTGGCTTACTGTCGAGCGCTTTAATAGTTGATTGCGTTATGACGTTAGTGTGTTCAACCGACTGTTTAGGCAGTGTTGCAAGTGCTTTATTTTGGGTGGTGTAATGCCCGAGCACTTCGTTTGCTATGTCTGAAACGTTGACGCTTTTAGCGGTCTGTTTAAGCTCTTTTAGCTTGCGTGATGTTTCGGCTGATTGACTGCGTTTTGCATGTTGCGCAACGTCTTGGCGTGTCATGCCTGCTGACTCTATTTCGTGGTCTACTGCTATACAAATAAACTCGTTATTCATGCGATTGAATACGTAAATACGGCCAACGTTTTTAGGGTCCCATTTACATAGCACTTCATCGCCTACGATTGCGCCTAGCTCCGATGCTATATAGAAACCGCCACTCAATTTTATGCCCTCTTTGCCTACCATGCGTAAACCGCGATTTGTAGGTATTGGCTGTAGCATTACATCAAGCAAACGCTCGTCTTTGATCACTTTGATTTGGTCGCTACTTGCTGCGAATAAATCGAACGGTGTTTTGTTACCTATGTTGCTGTGTGGCTTGTGGTGATAACGGTTATCGATCCAGTTATCTACAAACTCTTGCAGTTGCTGGGCTGTCATGTTGATTTCGATTGCTGATTTATCACCGCCCTGCTTTGCTAATAGGCGCTGTGCAAAGGTTTTGCGCGCTTCGATTGCTTGGCGATCTGATACGTTGTGACCGATATAACCCGTTAATAGCTCGGCTATGTCGTGCGAGAACGTTTTGAAAAAGCGCTCTATGTATGGCTTTTCTTCACCTGAAAACGGGCGTGTTGTTTCGTGCTTTATGTCGAGCGCGTCAAACACACTCTTAATTTGTATTGAGGTGTAGTCTTTACCGTTATCTGTACGTGCTATTTCAGGGATACCCCAATCAAGTATTGCTTTACGGATAACTAAACAAATACCGGTGCTGTCACTTGTTGGGTGAATAACGACTTTTGCACGGCGACTAAATACGTCAATAATTCCGATTAATGAGTGACGGCCATCGGTTAGCATTACGTCTGATGGGGTTGAATCGAACTCCCATAATTGGTTTAGACGTTTTACGTTTTCGTCCATTTTACCCATGGCGCTCATATACTTGTTTTTCCAAGCATCTGGGTTTGCCATTTTGGTATAAAGTGCGCTGTTTTCGCGCTTCCAACGTGTTAGCCAATCGCGAATTGTGGTTTCAGCTGGTAGTGCTTTACCTACTTGGTAAAAGCGAGCGATTAAACCCTCTTTTATTTGTGTGGCTTTTACGTGTGGGTATTGGTAGATCATGGCTATGCAAAAATCGGCTAGCTCTTTGTCTGAATCGATGATTGATTTGCCTGTACGCTTTGGCTTTAAAGCAAGCCCAGCGACACCTTTTTCAGTAATGGTTTTTTGCCAGCGTATGAGTGAGTTACGCGACACTGATGGTATAAGTGCTTTGTACTCTACCGGAATATCTAACATGCACTGGTTGTAGTGCTCACTAAAAAGCTTTAAGCCTGCAATCTTACCTAGTTTGTTTAAAGCTATAAATGAATCGGCTGCCTCTAATATGCGCACTTTCGCATTTACTTTAGGATCTATGCTTTGCAATCCGGCCAAGCTTTTAAGATTTAACTGGCGCTGTTGATTGATTAAATCTTTATTTAAGCTGCTCATTTTTTCATTAAGAGCTAAATATGATTCGCCACTTTTAGATGCAGACGTATCCAATGATTTAATAATAGCCTCTTCGGTTTGTATACGTACATATACAGGCAAGTCGCTAAGCGCGTATTTACGCACTTTTCCACCACGGCTTTTAACTTCGGTAAAAGGCCAGTTTTCATTTTTTGCTTTAATTTGAATGCTGCGTTTACTAAAAAGTAAGTAATCAGCAATTTGCTTAGCTGTGTAAAGTTCCATGACTTATGCTCCGTTCATCTTACGACGTCCGATCTTACGGTTTGGCTTGCCGTCTTTACCGTAACGCTCAGGCCATATTTCACAGGCACTTACACCGATTACATCTGCAATGATTCTTTCAATAGCTGGGTATGGTCTATGCAGTGCGGTTTGCACTGCATTTGAGGTGTAACCACGACTAAAAGATAATTGGCGACACGACCAACCCTCATCTTCTAACGCAGCTTTTATGTCTGCTTTTGTCCAACCGAGGCATTCTATGCTATCCATTTGAGTTACCTTTTATGTATATTCTTGTATCCATGAACACAAGCATATACATACAACCGTATACATTCAAACTATAATTTATACAAACGTATACATAAACGTGTAAGGTATTGATATTTATTAGTATTTATTTTTAACTGAAGGGGTTCGCAGTTCGCACTTTTAAAGCGCGAAAGATCGCACTTGATAACATGGTTCGTGTTAATTTTTTATTTTGTATGCACGCGCTTGTGTGATTAAATACATGATAAGTCCATCATCCGAACACAGACCTAAAGAAACATGACTGCATTCAATGACTATTTAAAAGCGCTAAGAGAGCAAAAGTCCCTAGATATAGGCACTGTGGCTAAGCGTATTGGTGTGCATAGGCATACCCAATCAAATTATGAAGGCCATAGAGATCCTCCTATTGATTATTTGATTGAGTTTGCTGAGGTGGTTGATGTGCCATTTACCGACATTCTTAAGAAGCGCCTGGATGATTCAAAGGCTACAGAACAGGCAAAGAATAATGCCCTCGATTCACTAAACTCTGTGAAATCAAATGACAACACGCTTGATGATATTTACGCAAGAGATAACGATCTTTTGCAAGTTAAGCTGAGTGAAGTATCCCATACCTCTATCCCTGTGGATGCAACTGTATACATAGACACCAAGGATAAATCCATAGCGCCAGGTAGTATGTACGGTTTCCTCAGTCCAATGAATGGTTGCTACTTTGCTGCTAAATTGGCTATAACCGATACTAAGCTCAAGCTAGTATTTGAGAGCATCGAACGTAAAGACACTGAGTTTTATATTGAAGATGGAAGTACTGAATCGCACTACATTTTGAAGACTCTTGGATTATTGGGTAAAGTTGTAAAAGCAGAGATTGTTTTTTAGTTACCCAACTGTTCCCGTGTAGCAAAACAGGGTTTTAATTTTACCCATTTTATTCGCTCTTTCTTTTTCGCACTTAATTTTTATTAAACTCCTCTTAAACCCTTATTTCTCCCACCTATTCCCATGTATTCTTATCTATTCCCTATTACCCAGTTAGATCTGTCAGTTACACTCACACTGAAAACGCAAGCTTGCCGATTTTTCTTCTTAACATAGTTATACGTTAGTAAATAAAAAACGTTTAATACAAAGTTAAGTTATTGATTGTTCTATTTTTGAGCGAAGATAATAAATGCTCAATTTATAGATCAAAATTGGATCACTATTAAGAGGGAAAATACTTTTATGGCTATTCGTGCAGGTATATTTTTAGAAAATTAAAATAAAAAAGTAAATAAATACGAAG
>NZ_JACJDN010000031.1:0-14269 GCF_014163565.1 Pseudoalteromonas sp. SR45-5
TTAAAAGTAAGTTATATTTGACTTTTGGGTGGGCTACCCTAAAATAAATTGTATAAGTAAACTATAGTTGACCTTTAATGAGTGAATTACCAGCAAAAAAAACACTTGGAAGAGTTGTTAAACGCACTGAAATGCCTGATCTATCAAAGCCGTTTTCGTCGGTGCGGCTCGCTAAAGCGATTACTTCAAAGCGAACTGGCATGAAGCTTACGCTGGTTGATGTATCGCAAGCACTTAATATTTCAAAGCCTACGCTGATAAAAATAGAAAAAGGTGATGTGAATGTGCAGTTTTTTAATGTACTCAAAGTGATGGAATACTTGGGGTTGTCGTTTAGCCTTGTCAGTGATGACGAGTCGCACCACAATAACAATAATAAGGATGAGGTGAGCGATGAGCAGTGGTATTAAAAAAAATAGCTTAGATGTATTTATTGGGCATACGCAGAAGATAGGTGCGATAGCCCTTGATATAGGCTCTGAAAATGAAATTGCATTTACCTATGAGCCTGAGTGGATTAATAAGGGTTTTGCTATTTCACCACACTTACCGCTCAATGGTGATTTTGACATCACGTGATGTGCGTAATTATTTACAAAACTTATTACCCGAGGGCAAAGGTCTTGATGAGATTATAAGTAGTACTACTATCTCTAAAAATAATACGTTTGGTTTGATTAAAGTAATTGGCGAGGAAACGTCAGGCGCTTTGTCGTTTAGAGCAAGTAACAGTACTTTAAAGCAAACATCTTTTCGTGAAGTAACTAGGGTCTGTTGATCTTTGCGGATTAAAATTTGTCCAAACTAGGAGCTATTTAATCGCGACGCGAGATTTGCAACCTAGTGGGCTAAGTAAAAACCGAGCAACAAAGAGTAAATAGCTCCTAGGAAGAACCCTTCGGGCAGCGCCTGTTTGGCATTAATGCTACGTTATCGCCCATTTATGGGGAATAACCACACTGCATAGGCTCTGCCTTGCCTAAATACCAAACAGGCTGCTGCAAATTTAACCTTGAAAGAACAGCAGACCCTAGTGACGAGCTAAGCCAAAAACTTAAACGCTTTGTACAAGTTGGAGAGCCAATTACTCATTGGGATGGCCGAACTCGGCTCTCTGTTGCTGGCGTTCAAGACAAACTAAACTTGCTCGAAATTGATAGTAAATTAGGATTTGGTGAAGGGGAGCTATGTTCTAATAAAATTTTTAAATTCGAAACAGGTACCGCGCCTTTCATTGCAGTAAATGAACTTTTTACCATGCTTTTGGCAAAAGAGTCGGGGCTCAATGTTCCCCATGTTGAGTTGCGCACTTATGCAGATGTAAGAGTATTTGTAATAGATCGCTTTGATAGGCGCGTTACACAAGATCAAAACCGTGTATTACGTCGTCATATTATTGATGGTTGCCAAGCCACTAATTTACCTCCTTCTTATAAATATGAGCGTCAGCATGGTGATAATGGGGATGGTATTTATATTCGAGATGGCGTTTCTTTTGCAAAACTCTTTAATGTTAAAACAACGAATGTACAAGCGTATGAGGCTCAGCTTATTCGTTGGATGACATTTAATATTTTAGTACGTAATTACGATGCTCATGGCAAAAACATTAGTTTTTTTGTTGGTAAAAATGGTTTAGAGCTTACGCCGTTTTACGACTTGGTAAATATAGAGGCTATTATTGAGCAGGGAAGCATTGACCGTGATATGGGCTATTTACAGCCCAAAATATCAAGGTGTTATGCTATGTCAGTGGGTGAGCATAATTCGCAAAGTGCAGGCAATTTTACTAATGAGATTACAGCTTATATGTTAGCTGATTTTGCTGATGAGTTTGCTATTTCACTACCACGGATGCAACTACTTATGAGTCAAACCGTTGACTCTGTATTAGCCGCAATTGATACGGCTAAAGTTTCTGCTGTTAAAAATAACTTGTCTACTGCTGAATTAGCACACATTGATTTGTGCATAAAAATAATTAATAAAGCTGCAAATAAGCTGAGTGAGCAAATAATACAACTACCAAATATGGATGCATTTATTTAAATTTCAGAAAATAAATACACGTATTTTGAGTAAGTAATTCATATTTTGGTTGCCAGCATCAACGCGATATTTACAAATTAAAATTAAAAGCGCGAGATAAATTCCGGCTTACAATTTAAAAGCTACGCTTTTCGCGCAAGCAAGCTGGGCGCCTACAGGTGTTCAGCTTGGCCTTATTTAAAAGCCAAAGCGCGATATAAAATCGCACCTACGGTTTTGTTGAGAGCGGTGTTTGCAATGATGTAGGTGAGGTTTTATACCTCGCTTATAAATGGATTGTTTTTACCATTGAAAAATGAATTATTGTTCTGTTCAACGCTTAAAAGTAATGAGGCAATTAACTCTTCTATTCGCCTCATTGCATGAGGCAAATAAATAACATAGACTGAAGCTAATTACCTTTAGGACTAAAGACTATGTGGATATGGCAACAGCAAAGCTGGCCAAACTTTGCGTGGGATGCTGCAGTGCTTGCTCCTTTACTAAGGGATCTTTCATATAATCAAGGTTTATTAGTAGGGCGTATGGGCGTGCAAAGTGCTCAACAAAAGCAGCAAGCCCTTGATACCTTACTTGCAAATATTATTTACTCCAGTGCGATTGAGGGTGAAAAGCTTAATGCATTTTCGGTTCGCTCTTCTCTTGCTAAAAAGCTCAATATTAATGAGCAACCTTACCCAACAACAGTGCAAAGCGATAATCTTGCAGAGATTATGCTTGATGCAATAAATAACACAGACTCACCGCTTAATTTAGAGCGAGTGCTTAATTGGCATCGCTTATTGTTTGCAGGTGAGCAAAGCTTATTTACTAAAATTGAGGGTGGGCAATTGCGTGGTGACGAGCCAATGCAAGTGGTATCGGGGCGCTTAGATAAACCGGTATTACATTTTACGGCGCCTCCTAAAGAGCGAGTAAATAAAGAGCTTTCGCTATTTTTTAACTGGTTTAACAAAACGCAAAACGAACCTCAAATAGATCCTTTTATTCGGGCAGCTATCGCACACTTATGGTTTGTAACAATACATCCACTTGAGGATGGTAATGGGCGTATTACACGCCTTATAACCGACCTGGCATTAGCGCAAGAACATGCTGAGTCAATTCGGTTTTACGCTATGTCGGTGGCTATTTTAGAAGACAGAAAAAGCTACTACGAGGTGCTTGAAGCCACTCAACGTGGAGATCTTTGTATTACAAAGTGGATTAAGTGGTTTTTATGTACGCTTAATAATGCGATACACCATACGCTTAATAATATTGAGCAAACAATTTTTAAAACCAATTACTGGGCAAGTAAAGATCAAACAAAGCTAGGTGAGCAGCAAGTAAAAGTGCTTAATAAGTTACTTGATGGCCAATTTGAACTGGGTATTAGTGCGAGTCAGTATCAAAAGGTAGCTAAGGTTAGCCGTGCAACCGCAACACGCCATTTATCGGACTTGCAAACGCTTGGATTTTTAACAAAAACCGCCGCAGGTGGGCGTAGTACACGTTACAAAATTGCCTAATGAGGCAATTACACATGTTATTCGCCTCATTGTGTGAGGCGAATAGGTGTTTGAATTATTGTAGGTGAGGTTTTATACCTCGCATGGTGTTTTTATAAAGCCAAAGCGCGATGTAAAATCGCACCTACGGTTTTGTTCAGTGCAGTGGTTTAATTATTGTAGGTGAGGTTTTATCTATAAACCTTTGTTTAGCTCTGTAATCGCTTTAATACTAAATGCGTGCATAGTTGTGTAGTGTTGCTTTTTAATGATTGTTTTAACGATACTTTGGTCAATATTTAAGTAATCGTGAACAAGAGCATTTCGTAAGCCTATAATTTTACGCCATGACAGTAGTTCTGCCTCGCTCAAAAAGCCTAAATTAGTAAGTTCGCTAAATGTTTGATAGGCGTTGCTACTGGTACTACTTTTGTGCTGCTTTAGCCAATGCTTTGATAAACCAATACACACCTCGGTCATTAACTGTAGTAATCGCTCTGCAGCTCGGTAGTCTCTACTATTAAGTGAATCGATTTGACTGAGTTCGTCGAGTTCTTGCATATATTCGTCAATATGGCGTGTTACTTCACTTAAATAAAGTGTAATTCCGGTATCAGTCATGTTTACTCGCTATGGTTTCAAATTCGAACTGGCTATATATACGCTGCTGCTCTTTCATCGCTCTAACACTATTATTGCTTATAATTATTTTTCCATATTCAATAACGTTGAAAGCTAAATAACTTGGAATAATATTTATATCAACAATCGAAATAAGTTGTTCGTTAAGATTAAGTGCATTACTTATTTCAAGCTCAAGCTCTTTTGGCCTAAGGCGCTTATCGAACGATTCCAGATCAAAGTTTTTAAATGCTATGGCTAAGTCAATGTCACTATGAGGCTGAGCTGTCCCTTTTGCATGGGAGCCATATAGCCAAACTACATCAATGTCGGTGTTTTGATGTAAATACTCAATTATTTTTTGTATAACTTCATTTGCCACGAAAAAGTAACCATTGATAAAAACAGTAATAATAACCTATCAGTTTTATAGTGAACATTAAAACTGATATTTGTTTTATTTAATTTAAAAGCTTCGCTTTTCGCGCGAGCAAGCTGTGCGCCTTGTATGTACAGGTGTTTAGGCGGGCTTTGTAGTGTTGATTGGGAGTTATGAGCCGTTACTAAAGAGCTAAGTGCGATGTAAAATCGCACCTACAATTTAAAAGCTTCGGGTACCTATTACTCCAACCGCGTTACTTTCACTTTTATTTTACCTGCATTAGCGCCGTAAAAGCGGCTTAAGTCGTTTGCAAATGGGCAAAACTCGCCAGATTTATCCATTTTAATGTCGGCGCCGTTGGCTATTTCAAAAAGGTGGTCGTCGTTTTTATTTATAGCACCAATAAGTGAAAACCATTGTGCGCGAGGAAATCGTCTAAATGGTTCAAGCACAGCCATGGGGATTTCTTTTACGCCAAGTTGTACGTTATCGCGGTTCCAGCCTAATGGCGTGCACTTTATGCCATCGTCAAACCAATATTGATTTGGGTATGGGGTAAAGCGGTACGTAGCGCCTTGCTCTAGCATAAGGCCGGTTGCGTTATATTGCTCTGAGGCAAATACCATTACATCTTGGCTTTGGTTAATGCTCAGCACATTCATGTTTTGATTAGCCAGTTCTATATGTTGGCTTAAACCAATAAAGCTAAGTGTGGTGTTGTCGTTGTAGCTAATTTTGTAATGCAGTTTTTTTAGCGATTCTGGACGGTAACTGGTTAGCTTATTAATGCGTTCGGCTACGCTGAAGTGCACTAAAGGCTTAAGATTGCTGGCTTCGTCATCAATTAATACATAGCACTGCCTATCTACTAATTTAAAAAATGGGTTAAACCAAAAGTAATTTTGTTGATGACTTAATGCGAGCGGATCGGGCGTTACGGTTACGTCATCTTGTGCTACTAAGTTGCTATCGGGAAGTAGGCTTTCGTAATCTATATCGTGGCTAGTGAGTAACGAAATATTAAGCGGTTGCTCTATTAACCACTCAAGTGCGTAGCGCAAGCAAATATCGGCTAGGCCATCGCGGTAGTAACCGCCGCCAATGTCTGAATGCGCACCTGCAAACCATAATTCAGTGATATTGCTTTGATGGTTCATGAGTGTGGGTTCAAAGGCGCGGCGTTTTTCATCAAGGGCTACGCAGTGCAGCGCGTGAGTAATGTTGTTGGCAATGGTGTGGTTTTCAAAAATAACGTGCTCTGCGCCACGTGTGGCTTTACTTACTTTTGATAAGCCAATAGAGGCGACAGTATCAAACACACATACGTAAACATTATCAGCAATTAAAGGCTCTAGGATTTTAGCAAAACGCCTAGCAAGTGCACCGCCTCGGCTAAAACCCGTTAGCAGTATGGTATCGCCTATTAGGTAGTGAGCTTTAAAGTCGCTTAATGCTTGATTTAAAATACTGGCTACGTCGTCACCACGAGGTGCAAGGGTTTGGTTTAAAATGCGTTTAAGGCGGCTGCCTTTAGTGCCAATACCTTGATAATAAAAACTGAGTTGGTTAGCAAAAGGAGTAATGGGGGAGTCTTCTAATTTACCGCCAAGCAGTAAATGCAATTTTAAAATGTTGGTAATATTAGAGTCTTCTTTAAAATGCTCTGAGCTAAATTGCTCTGCATCACGGGGCTCGTTTCCTGTGCCGTCAAAATTAAAAATTAGCGTTTTACCCGTCATAACCCAATTTCCTTAGTTGTTTTAAATACTCTACACAGACAATGTTAAAAATTAAAGACAATATTCATCAAGTAATGGCTCGCCTGTTATGTAGATCAGTGATTATTAAAAATATAGTGATTTAGCTCTGTGCCCTCAGCGGGTTTTAGTGCAGGGTTAAGTTGTACTAACTGCTGATAAACTTCAGGATAAAATGTTTTTAATCGGGCAACGCGAGAAAAGTGGTTTGGTTCAAATTTCTCTACAAGCTGCAACGCTAAAGGGACCATTGGGCTCAACTCACCTTGGGTGTAGCTTTGTTCTAGCGCTAAGTCGAGTATATCTACGCCAAGTTTACTGGGAACAGTCGGTATTTTATTATCAATTAGAAATTGGACTACTTCGACAGAAGATGATGCAGCTTGTATATAAACGTCGCGTCCACGTATATCGGTAATCGAAAAATCAAAACCAAGTTGTGCAAGTTCTTGCCATTTTTTTAGTGGAAACCAGCTTAGTCTAACCAAATCCTTTGGAGGGACGGGTAGTGTTCGGCTATTCCAAATAGGAACTAAGTCATATGGATTTTCAAGTAACCTAATAAATAGCACGTTTGTTTCTGTTTGGTTTAGTGGAGTTGTTTGGCTGTATTCAAGTGCTTTTTTAAATTCTTTTTTAGCTAAATACTCACGAAATACATTATCGCTTCTATCTGAAGAGGTACGACCGGCAAGGGTGTTCCACCAATAATTAACTAAAACAGGGTCTATATCTTGTAATACGTCTTCAAAGTTGCTGCCATATTCTTTTTCAATTTCGCGAACTTTTGCGTAAGCGTCTCTATCTTGTATGAGCTTTTGGGCTGCAAATAGCTTCTTTGGTAGTTGACTACAATTGCTTGAGTATGAATTTAGTTCTTCTTTTTTAAGTTGTATTTCTTGTAAAAATTGAGATATTTCAGAATCATCGGGCTCACTCACTTGTGGCAATGTGGCGTTGTCTATTTTACCAATAGGGCTAAAGTAAGCATATTGCTCAGGGTTTTCCTGCCCATTAATATAGGCGCCTTGCTGGTAAATAAAGTCACTTACAAAAGAAACGCCTTTGTCATTTAGGTCGTCATTAGCATTGCCGCTATGAGCTTTATAGCCCTGCTCTGTGAGGTAGTCCAACATTTGAGTATGCTTTGCATCTAAAGGGGCTGGCGTTAAGTTACCACTTCTAGGCAGGTTTACTATTGCAACATCTAAACCAGTAAATAAGCCAGGCCGATTGGTTGGTGTTACGCCTAGTTGTTGTAGTGCTTTTACAAGCGGTAAATTAAACTGGCTTACGGCAATATCAGCCATGTTATACAAAACAGAATTTTCTTCGTACAACGGCAGAGCATCCAGTGCAGGCACCTGCTTCATAAGTGCAAAAATATATTCATTAGGAATGTTGTTTTTAATTGCAGTAGCTAACTCATTAACTGTAAATTGGTTAGATGAAATTGCCTGCTCAAACTCTTTTGGCGTAAATTTATTTGCATTAAGCACAAACAATGTCGCCGGGGAAATAACTTCACTGCCCTCAAGTTTAATAAACGTTTTAGAGTAAGTGGTAAATGTATCAGTGTTGTTTAATAAAGCATAAAGGGTTTCTTTTTGTACATTTTCATCAAGGGGTACACTCAGAGTCAGTCCTGAAGGGCTATGCTTATTATCTCCAAGCTGTTGAATCATTTCTTTTACTTTTTCATTGGTGAAGCCTTTAATTGCTTCAATGCCTTGCCAATTAGCTAATTCGTCTAAAGAGCTAGTAATATTAAGCTGCTGCTTTTGCTCAGCAACTATGGCATCTCTTAAAAAGGCAATATATTGACGCTTATAGATTCCTGATAGGGTTGCATACTTTAAAAGCGTGGGGACCGACGTCCCTTTTTTAAGCTCACTCACAAAAAATGAAACAAGCGATTGGTTTAAATTATTTATTTTTATATGTTGTTGCTGTGATTGATCTCTACAAAGGCGAATATCTTTTTTTAGATCTGTGACTATTCTTAGCGGTGTGCCTTCTACGGGCTGCTTTTTATTAACTAAATTAGGCTCAGTGGCATTTGGTGCAGCCACGTTGGTCTGCTCTACAGCGGCTGTGTTAGGCTGGGTTTTAAATAGATATACTGCCAAAGCCGCTATAATTATAAGTCCGAGAAGTCGCTTTTTCATAACCGCCAATCCTTTGATGTTATTAAAATATTCTCACATCGTACTACTTTAGGTACGCAAAGTGCAAAAAGCCTTAAGAGATAATACTTATTAACTCTTGAAGCTTTTTAGTGGTTTTGTGAGCGTACTTAATTTATTAGTGCAATTTCATTTTAGGGCGCACTACACGCAGCACTTTTTCGCTTATCCATAATGCAAAGGTTTTTGCGCTACCGTGTATGGCGCGTTGGTGCATACGGTATAAAGATATATACATAAAGCGGGCAATTTTACCTTCAATAAAAAAGGTATTGCTGGTTAGATTGCCCATTAAGTTACCTACAGTGCTGTAGCTTGATAAGTTAACAAGTGAGCCATGGTCGCTGTATTTAAAGCCGCGTAGTGGTTGCTGCTTTAGCGTTGCGATTAGATTTTTTTCGACGCACTGCGCCATTTGATGCGCCGATTGTGCTCGAGGTGGTACTTGCTTGCCATCGGCTTGGGTAAATGCGCAGCAATCGCCTAATACAAAAATGCTTTCGTCAACGGTGCTTTGTAAAAACTCGTTTACTTGAATTTGGTTGCTACGCGTCAGCTCAAAAATACCTAAGTCTTTAATAAAGTCAGGTGCTTTTACGCCTGCTGCCCACACCATAATATCGGCATCAATGTGTTCTTCGTCTTTGGTGATAAAGCCTTGTGCGGTGCCTTCTTTTACTTGCGTTTGTTCGCGCACGTTTACGCCAAGCTTTAATAGCTCGCGTTTAGCACTTACGGCAATACGCTCTGGTAATGCTGGTAAAATACGTGGTCCGGCTTCTATTAAGTGAATATGCAAACGCTTAGACGACATATTTGTTAAGCCATAAAGCTTTAATAGTTCAGACACATGATAAAGCTCAGCTGAGAGTTCAACACCGGTAGCACCGCCGCCTACAATGGCAATATTAAGTGATTGCTGTTGGTTGTCGTCTTGGTGAAGGCGTGTAAAGCTATCTAGTAATGAATGCTGAAAGCGCTCTGCTTGTTGGTTTGAATCTAAAAAGTAGCAGTGATCTTTTATACCTGGGGTATTAAAGTCGTTACTTACGCTGCCAATGGCAATCACTAGGTGGTCGTAGCGCACGGTGCGCTCGGGTAAAATTGTGTGGCCTAGCTCATCTAAAAGTGGTGCAAGGGTAACTGTTTTATTGCTTTGATCTATATTGCAAAAAGTACCAAGTTGAAAGTTATAGTGGTGTTTTGCAGCATGGGCTGAATACACAACGCCATCTAAATCGGGGTCAATAGAGCCTGTCGCTACTTCGTGCAGTAACGGCTTCCATATGTGGGTACGGTTTTTGTCTATTAGTAGAATTTCAGCTTGTTTTTTCTTTCCTAATTTATGACCTAATTGCGTTGCGAGTTCTAATCCGCCAGCACCACCGCCAATAACGACGATTTTAGGTGTAGTAATATTCATAACGTTGCCCTCAAAAATAATATACCCAAGTGATCTGTATTTTTATTCGTTTTTTAAGATGACTTGGGTATCAATAAATTATTTTGGCAACAAGCAGTTACTACTCATTTTATAGTGCTTTAGTTTGCGCTTAAATAAAGGTGATGTCAGCAATAAATAATGTTATTTGTTGTATACTGAGTTGCAAATATTTCATACACACCGAGTTGCAAATATTTTATTTACACCGCATTTTTATAAGCATGACTATTGTTTAGCCATCAAAAGGACATTTATGACCACGCCACTAATTCAATCACTTGAGCAGCACTTTGGTTTTAGCCAATTTAGAACAGGGCAACAACAAACTATAGAGCAGCTTTTAAATGGTCAATCGTCGTTGGCTATATTTCCGACCGGTTCGGGTAAATCGTTGTGCTATCAATTAACTGCGTTGCATTTACCAAATTTAACGTTAGTTGTTTCGCCTTTACTAGCATTGATGAAAGATCAAATTAGCTTTTTAAATAGCAAAGGTATTTACGCGGCAAGCCTTGATTCGAGCCAAGATCAAATGCAAAGCAGCACCGTAATGAATGATGTGCGAAATGGTAAAATTAAAGTATTAATGGTGTCGGTTGAGCGCTTTAAAAACGAGCGTTTTAGAGAGTTTATAAGCCAGGTGGCGCTTTCGATGTTAGTGGTAGACGAAGCGCACTGTATATCTGAATGGGGCCATAACTTTAGACCCGACTACCTTAAACTACCGCGATACCGCGAAGAGCTAAATATTCCACTGGTACTATTACTCACCGCCACAGCCACTAAAAAAGTAAAACGCGACATGAGCGAGCGTTTTAATATTGCCCCAGAGTGTATTGTACAAACCGGCTTTTACCGCGCTAACCTCGATTTAAGTGTGCTAAGTGTAAAAACGGCTGATAAAAACACTGAGCTTACAAACATAGTGCGTGCGCAAAATGGCCCAGGTATTGTGTATGTAACGCTTCAGCAAAGTGCCGAACAAGTGGCTAATACGCTAAGTGCGCAAGGTATTCAAGCGGTTGCGTATCATGCAGGGCTTGAAGATACGCTACGCTGGCAAATTCAAGATGATTTTATGGCGGGTAAAATTAACGTTGTTGTGGCAACAATAGCCTTTGGTATGGGCATTGATAAATCAGATATTCGCTTTGTTATTCATTACGATTTACCAAAATCAATTGAAAACTACAGCCAAGAAATTGGCCGCGCAGGGCGCGATGGCAACCCATCAAACTGCTACACCTTGGCTAATTTAGATGGCCTAAACACAGTAGAAAACTTTGTGTATGGCGACACCCCAGAGCTTAGCGGTATTGAATACGTAATTAACGATATTCGCCAAAGCCACCAGCAATGGGAAATGCAAGAATACAGCTTATCAAGCGAAAGTAATATTAGACAACTGGCACTTAAAACCTTACTTGTACAGCTTGAAATGCAAGGCGCTATAACGCCGCAATATGCCTACTACGCTGATTTTAAATATAAATTTTTGGTTGATAAAAACGAGCTACTAAGCCAGTTTGACCAGCAGCGCCAAGCATTTTTAACACAAATATTTAGCCATACCGATTTTAAAAAAATATGGGGCACGCTAAATTTTGACTCCCTTACGCAAGCCGCGCAGGTTGATCGAAAACGCGTAGTGGCAGCCCTTGATTACCTAGCCGAAAAAAACCTAATAACGCTCGAAACCAAACGTATTACCCAAGTATACAAAGTGCATAGCGAGGTTATAGATAACCCAGAACTTGCCCAGCAACTACACGACTACTTTAGTGATAAAGAACAAGCCGAAATTAAACGTATTGCTGCACTGGTACGCTTTTTTGAGCTACAAAGTTGCTTAAGCTATAACTTAGCGCGCTATTTTGACGATCAAAATGCACCACAGCAATGTGGGCATTGTAGTGTGTGTAGAGGTCATGCGGTTAAGCTTGAATACTCTATAGAGCCTGCATATGTTGAGGAGCAACTTATTTATCAAAAGGTGGATGAGTTTTTAGCGCATATGGCAGACAAAGGTAATCATAATGTGGGTATTGAAACCCAATGCCGCTTTTTAGCTGGGATGAGTGTGCCATTATTTGCGCGTAATAAAGTGCGCCAATTGAGTGGTTTTGCACTGTGCGAGCAAATGCGTTACAGCGATATAAAAGCAAAACTACTAGCGCGTTAAATTAGTTACTGTATCCTAGTGGCTTATTCAAAAAAGTAAGCCACTATGCCTCATATTGTTATTCCTGTTGAAAATATTTCTACTACCCCAGAGCCTGTTACGTGTGCTAACTGCCAAGCCTGTTGTTGCCAATTAGAAGTGCGCATAGTAACCGACACCGGCGTGCCTTTTAACTACATTGAATACGATAAATGGGGCAGCGAAGTAATGAAACGCGCTGACGACGGTTGGTGCCAAGCACTCGACCGCAATACGCTTATGTGCTCTATTTACGAAAACCGCCCATTAGTTTGCCGCGAGTTTGAAATGGCCTCAGACGAGTGTATTACCGAGCGCGATTTAGCGGGTATATAGTCCGCTATTATTAAAGTACATAAACATCAAAGGGGCTTAAAAGCCCCTTTGTTTATTACTTACTATAAAAATTAAACTTTAAAGTAGCTAATATACTTTTTAAGCGTGTTTGAAAGGTCAGCTAATGCAACGGCTTCTTGTGCGTTACTGTTAAGAGACATGCTGGTTTCTTTAGACATACTGGCAATTTCTTCCACGCCGGTACTAATTTGCGCCACGGTGGCTACTTGGTTTGATGTTGATTCAACAATTTCAAGCACGTTACTTAATGAATCGTTAGCTTGTTGCTGTATTTGATGCAGTAACTCGTTTGCCTCATGGGTAAGCGTTAGGCCATTTTCTACTTGCGGTACTGTGGTTTCCATAGCTGTTACCGACGCTTGCGTGTTTTCTTGCACTTGCAAAATCATCTTTTCAATGTCGCCTGTTGCATCACCAGTACGCTGGGCAAGTTGCCTTACCTCGTCAGCTACAACAGCAAAACCTCGGCCAGTTTCGCCTGCTCTTGCAGCTTCTATTGCCGCATTTAGTGCAAGCAAGTTTGTTTGATCAGAAATGCTGCGGATCACACTTAAAATATCGCCAATGTGTTTTACATGTTCTTGCAGCACGTTTACTTGGGTAACTGTGGCTTTTACGGTTACAGAAATTTGCTCAATTTCGGCCGCTACTTTTTGCACTGCAATACTACCTTGCTGCGATAGTTGTGCAGTTACTTTTGAGTTATCTTCGGTTTGTTTAACAGAGCCTGCAACTGCATTAATACTGCGGCTCATTTCTTCTAGGCTGCTTACTGCCGAGTTTGTATAGGTTACTTGTGCGTCAGCGGCACTAAGTGCTTGCTGCGAGCCAGACGCTACGCTTGCAGAGTGCGTAGAAAGCTCTTCAGATGAGTTAATAATGCTATCTACAATGGTTTTTAGTTTAGATTGCATCACCCCTACAGAAGCCATCATGCTATTTGGGCAACACGACTGTACATCACCTCTTAAATCGCCTTGGGCAATAAGGGCAATTACTTCGGCGGCTTCTTGTGGTTCGCCACCTACTGACTTTCTGATCAGTTGGCTAATAACATACGCAACGCTTGCACCTATTAAAATTGCAAGCGCGGTGAGCGAAATCATCCAAATTTCAAATGAACTGGCAATATCGAGAGTATCAATAGTGGTGGTTTGATTTGCTTGCTCTTGCAGATTTATAAATTGGTTTATAACATTTAGCCACTGGGTAAACGCAGGGCGCGCATCGGTTAATAAAATGCGTTTAGCTTCGTTTAGGTTTCCTGCATTTTTAGCGTTTATTACACCTTGAATAAAAGGCTGAGTACGCTGCTCTATTTGATTTATTTTATTAATTAAAGCGCGCTCTTCACTATTCATATCACCCATTAGCTTAGCCATAGCGCGGCTTGACGTTTGGTAAAATGCGTTTAGCTCTTGTATGTTATTTAACACGGTACTTAAACTGCTTTGCTCGGTAATTAGCACTACGTCGCGCACGGCTATTGCTCTGTCGTGTACGCTGCCTCTGAAGTTAATTGCGTAACGTTGCTTTACCGAATTTACGTCGGTCATGTGGGTAATGTTATTATTAATAAGGCTAACGCGCGAAATTCCAATAATGGTTAAAATAATCATCATTGATAAAATTACGCCAAAGCCGGTCGTTAAACGCATGTTTATGGTCATGGTTGATCCCAAGGGTGAGTCAATACGCGCAAGAGCAGCTTGTATTATTAGTGAAAATACTTAAACAATAGCAGCATTATGCCTTATTAATTAAAGTTTTATTAGCAATAAGG
>NZ_JACJDN010000320.1:0-4542 GCF_014163565.1 Pseudoalteromonas sp. SR45-5
CTACACCGATAAATACACAACACCTTTAAAAGCTATTGCTTCAATTAAGGCTATTGGCGCAACTACGCAAAATCATACCAATATGCGCCAAGGCTTACTTACCAAATCGGCGCTACAAAAAGTATGCAGTGCGTATCCGCTTATAAATAATAAAGCATGTGTGTCTTATCATGTGGTGCTGTTATCATTAGAAAAAAGCCATTACAAAAAAGCGATTAATTGCTAAGTTAAAACTTAAACCAAAGTTAGATTCAGATCATAAGGCAACGCATGAAAGAATTTTTTATAACAGGCACCGACACCGATGCCGGAAAAACCCACGTTACCAGTTTGCTATTAAAATTACTTGCCCAACACAAAAAACAAGCCATTGGCTTTAAACCCCTTGCTGCTGGCTGCGAAATGGCATTCGATCAACTAGTAAACGCCGATGCCCTAATACTAATGGAAAGCGCAACAGTGAGCGCTAAATACGACGTAGTAAATCCGTTTGCGTTTGCACCACCTATTGCGCCGCACATAGCTGCTGAGCAAGTTGGAGTTAGTATTACTATTAATAAACTTAGTGATGCTTATAAAAATGTAAAACAACAGGGCGCTAATTACATACTTACCGAAGGTGCTGGTGGTTGGGCATTACCTATTAATAAAAACGATTATTTATACGACTGGGTTAAAGCAGACCAACTGCCGGTAATACTCGTTGTTGGTATGAAACTAGGTTGCTTAAATCATGCGTTACTAACCGCTGCGCATATGCAAAGTATGGGTATAAACTGCGTTGGCTGGATTGCAAACCAAGTCGATAAAAACATGGACGAATACCAAGCAAACCTTGATTCACTTAAAGCACGTTTACCGTTTCCAATACTTGCTATAAGCCCATACAGCGAGCAAACTCCTAAGTTACAAATATACAAAAGCTTGCTTAGTGCGTTATCTATAAACACTTAAGTGGTTTTAAAAAAGTTACTTTTTTAGGTAAATCTTGAAATAGTCAGCCTTAGTACACATATAAACGTTTATAAATACATAGCTTGCTTAAAGACAATGTTACTAAGGACATAACGACTATATGACGCACCCATTTATTGAAAGCTACGCCCCAAATTCGCACGTAAGTGCAGAGCCAAAAGCACTAAACAATGGTTTACCTAAAAAACGCGTAGGCATAATAGGTGGGGGCACTGCGGGCTCAACAATAGCCATCAGGCTTGCTGCGTTAGGGTTAGAAACTTACGTATTTGAAAAGAAAAAGTCGTTAATTGATGGCCCTCCAATGTGCCATTTGCATGCGGGTGGCAACTTATATCGTGAAATACCCGACGAAGACTGCATAGATTTACTCAAGCAATGTATAGATATTGCGCGCCTTTATCCTTACACCATCGATGTTCGCCCCACAGTATTTGCAGTGCCTAAACGCGATGACGACTCACCGGAAGATTTATTTCCGCGTTTAGATAAATTAGTAAAATCCTACAGCGAGCTTGTTGAGCAAGATAGCGCTAATAAAGTATTAGGCGAGCCAGAGCATTATTATCAGTTATATAGTTATGAGCAAATGCTAAAGCTTGCTAAACAAAAACAAGTAGCCAAGCCCACGTCGTTAGATGAGTGGATGATACCCGTTGCTAAGCATTTAGATTTAGATAAGCTAAAGTTTCCGCTAATTGTTGCACAAGAATATGGCTGGAATATTTTTCGTTTATCGGCCAGTGCACAACTCGCTCTTGCACAGTACAAACACGCTCACGTTTTAACAAGCACCAGTGTTAAAAATGTATCGCCAGTTATAAATACCAATAATGATAAGCAAACACTTAAGTGGCGCATTGAATACCAATCAGAGCCAAGCCTTGATGAACAACCTGTTACTCAAACCGATACGCAAACCATTGAGGTAGATTACCTTATTAATGCGTGTGGTTTTCAAACCGGTATTATTGACGACCTCGTTGGGGTAGATGTAAAACGCATGGTCGAATTTAAAGCCTCTTATATAACTCATTGGCAAGGTACTGGTGGGCAAATACCCGAAATAATTATTTATGGTAACCGTGGCACGCCAGAAGGTATGGCGCAGCTAACGCCTTACCCTAACGGGTATTTTCAAATACATGGCATGACTAACAACATTACATTGTTTAATGATGGGTTAGCTGATGCAACGCCAATGAGCGCACAACCTAAACTTCCCAATAAATACCTGCATTATATTAAAGATGGCTGGGATGAAGCAGCCTTGCAAACACGCACCCAAACAGCAATTGATTATGTAGCCGAGTTTGTACCTGCATTTAAAACAGCTAGCACACAAAATAATGCCTTGTATGGCGGGCAACAAATCCCAGGGGATGACGACACTTTGCGCGTAGCCGATGTAAGTTTATATTCGCATATTAGTTACGCACGGGCCGAAAATGTTAAAGCATCGTCAACGTTAATAGCGGCAGATCAAATAGTGGGTGAGTTTATAAAATTAGGAATAATAAGCAGCGATCCTGCTGTAAATCATCACCGCAGTGCCCACCAATGGTCGTACCTTAAATATAATAGCGGCGAAAAAATTGACGAAGTTGCACGCATATTGGCACACGAGCGTGGTTTTCCAATTGATATGGCAGAGCTTAATAACAGCTTGTAATAAGCTGTTATTAAGAAACTTTAGTCTTAAATTTGCTGTAAAACCCTTCTCAAAAAAATTATCAATAAACACATAAATAACACTTGTGTTATGACATAGTTTGTCACAGAATAGCGCTAACGTTATGACATAGTGTGTCATAACGCAGTGATTGCTTTAACCTAATTTAATTTTATGTTCGGTGATCAAACCTATTTTTGTGAGGACAATATGAAACGTATATTTTTGTTTTTATTAACTAACCTAGCGGTTATGTTGGTATTAGGTGTAGTGCTTTCAATAATAATGAGTGCGCTGGGCTTAAGCCATCGTAGTCTTGGCGGAATTTTACTTATAGCCACCGTATTTGGTTTTGGTGGATCGTTTATTTCGTTATTTATGTCGAAATGGATCGCTAAAAAATCAACAGGCGCGCATGTGATTACGCAGCCTCGAAACGAAACCGAACATTGGCTTGTACAAACGGTATCTGCGCAAGCACAAAAAGCAGGTATTAAAATGCCAGAAGTAGCTATTTACGACAGCCCAGAAATGAACGCGTTTGCAACGGGCCCAAGTAAAAACAACTCGTTAGTGGCAGTAAGCACAGGCTTAATGCACAACATGACCAAAGATCAGGCCGAAGCCGTACTTGCCCACGAAGTATCGCACGTGGCTAACGGCGACATGGTAACGCTTACGCTAATACAAGGCGTGGTAAACACCTTTGTAATATTTGCTGCAAAAGTACTGGCAGGCATAGTAGATAACTTTATTAATAGCGATGAAGAAGAGGGTGGCAGTAGCTGGACATACTTCTTATTCGATATGTTATTCCAAGTATTATTTGGCGTGCTAGCAAGCATAGTGGTTGCAAGTTACAGCCGTAAACGTGAGTTTGCAGCCGACAGCGGCGCAGCAAAATTAGTTGGTGCTGACAAAATGCGTTCCGCCCTTGAGCGATTAAAGCAAAACCATCCTTCGCAATTAGAAGGCTCAATGATAGCCTTTGGTATTGCAAGTGGGAAAGGTGTTGCTGAGTTGTTTTCGTCGCACCCACCGCTTGATGCTCGAATCGACGCACTTCGTAAGTAATTATGTAAATTAGTTAATATACCAAGCCAGCTTAATCGCTGGCTTTTTTATGTTTACGCAAAATGCTAAATACAACAGCACTGTTTGTATATACAGTTGTTTTTAATGCCAGCTAAAATCGCTACTTATTTAGGCTATATGTGTTTACGGAGTTACTATGTATGAGTAAACTAAAATACCTTAAAGCCAGCAATACTACTGGTTTTAATACTTAACATTTAATACTTAACAAGGATGCTTATTGTAGTGGAAAATATGCAGCAAACTAAAGAATGCATTATGTGTTTTAGCGCTATAGATTCACGCGCTAAAAAATGCCCGCAATGCACCTCACTTCAAGCTAAATATTCTAACTTAGAAAACAATCCCATTATTATTGGTGCATTGGCCTTAATTGTTGTTGGTATTTTTGGGTTTATTTTTTATCAAAATATATATGTAGCAGGGCTTAAAGACCAAGCACAAAAAAACCTAACTGCTAATGTAAACCAAATAAGTACTAAAAATGAAACCGATGGTTTGTATGTTACCTGTATAGGGCAGGTAAAAAACGAGTCGGACTTCACCTTTAAAAATATAAAGTTTAAGGTCGATTTTTTAACCGAGCAAAACACGCTAGTCGATACGTTATCAATAACCGACGAAGACCTAATTATACTTCCTAATGACTCAACAAACTTTAGAGTAAGAGGGATAGCCCAAAAGTCTGCTAATAGTTATAACAAGTGCCAAGTAACAATAACCGATGCTTGGGCCTATAAATAAAAATGAATTTTTACGATTAAAAAAACCAGCTAAAAAGCTGGTTTTTAATATAAATA
>NZ_JACJDN010000321.1:0-4515 GCF_014163565.1 Pseudoalteromonas sp. SR45-5
CTCATGTCTCAGTAAAAAAATACAGTCAAGTTCGTGCCAGTAGTATTGCCGAAATGGCTCCTTACGAACAAATAAACCTTATATTCAGTAATATTATCGGTCGCTTAGCAGCAACAAAAGGGTTTATTGAGCGCAAAGAAATACAAAAAAAAGGTGAGAACATTTCAGCCTGTGTTTTATTATTTGGTGCACTGCAAGACGCACTTAATTTAGAAGTAGAACAAGACCCTAGTATTTCTAACAATTTATTGGCACTTTACGATTACTGCCAGCGCCGTTTAACGCAAGCGAACATAAACAACGATATTGAAGCAATTGTGGAAGTATCAAGTATTGTTAAAGAAATTAAAGAAGGCTGGGATAATATTCCGCTAGATCAACGAAGCCCTGCGGTTTAATTTCAATTATGGACTCGCCAACATTTTCAGAGCCATTAACTAACTACTCTGAGCTCATACAAAACTTGCTTAGTAAAATTGAAGTGTTAGTAAATGATGATAATGCAGACGAAGCTCAGCCTCTTTTAGACACTTTAAATGTTGAACTAAAGCAATGGTGCGAGAGCAGCGACGGCCCAAGCGCAGAGCAATTAGAATTAGTTCAACTTCGTATAAATACTATTTTAGTAAAAGCGAATAGTGCAAAAAACGAATCATCAAAAGCTATTATTAAACATAAAAAGTCTGGTAAGGCCATTAAAGCTTATAAAGCGAGTCGCTAAAATCCAGTTAAATAGAAAACAAAAAAAACCGTTTTAAGTAACGGTTTTTTTGTGTTTTCTTAATTTAGTTATTAATTTAATATCATACTTATCTACTAAGAGTTATCTCGTACTACGCCTGGCATATTCTCTAATTGAGCTTGAACATAACTGCTGGTGTTATTGAGGCTCGCGACAAGTAAATCCATCGCATTATACTGAGCGTATAATCGAGAGGATAGTGATTCCATTTTACTAGCAAGGCTCACGCGCTGATCATCTATGTCATCGAGTTGATTTGTTTTACTATCAATTCGGTTTTGAATAATACCATCGGAATCTGTATAAAAGCTCATTAGCTCATCAAAAGATTGTGCGAAGCCATTATCGTCATCACCTACAAAAAATTGTTGTACTAAATCAACACTTTCATCAATCTTATCGTTTAATATCTCGGTATTAAGCGTCAATACTCCATAACGATCTGCTTCAACTCCTAATTGCGAAAGTGATAATGAGCTGCCATTACCTAAATCCATAGAGTCAGTAATCTGCTCTCGCAATTTAGACATTACACCACGCAATAACGAATCACCAGCCATTACACCAGCACCATCATCACTTGAAGCACCTAAAGTATTACTAAGCTCAAGTAATTCGTTATAGCTAGAAATAAAGTTATTTAGGCCTGACTGAATGTTGTTGTTATTTTCAGTTACAGTTATATCACTTAAATCATCATCAGTGTCATGTGCTTTTTTAGCTGTTATCGTGATGCCGTCTATTACGTCTGTGAACGTATTTGACGCGTTACTAACAGTAAGAGAACCATCAATAGTAATTGATGCATCTGTAGCTGCGATAATTTCTGACGCATTTTGAACCCCTGCAGAGTCAAAAGATAAACGAGACAACCCGTTAGTATCAGTGTTATTACCATCAATATCTGTTACTTCTACTTTAATCTCATTTTCAAGGCCGCTATTTTTGGCAGAAAGTATCAAATGTTGACCGGTATCATCCGTTATTATAGTTGCATTAATGCTATCATTATCGCTGCTATCATTAATTGCATCTCTTATTTCACTTAAAGTAGCGTTGTCAGAAACTTCAACATCAAAACTATTATCGCCCGAGCTGAGCGTCATTGTGCCTTCACCAACAGCATCGTCAGCATCAAAGGCTTCTGAAAGTATCTTATGCTCCGTAGCAAGGTTATTAACCTCTACAGAATAACCGCCTGGCTGGGCGTCTTCATCGGCACTAATAGAGATAAAATCATCATTGCCTGACGTACTACGTTTTTGGTAATTATCTGAATCACCTAACGCTTCCATTGCTGTTTGCACTTGCTGTAGCGCAGATTTTAAGGCACCAACAGCTGAAATATCCGTCGTTAGCTTACTTTCTGTAGTATTTAAGCGAGCTTCAGCAGGTGCTTGTTCAGCATTAACTAGTGCATCAACAATATCTGATACTGCTAACCCAGAACCTAAACCATTAAATGTAATAGACATACTTCACCTCTTAAATACTCAAAAATAAACTAGCTTAGTATTAGTAATTCAAACTCAAACTACCGACTAAACTGTTTGATCAATTAAAATACCAGCAGATTCAGACAGTTTAGAAACTAAACTTAACACTTCCTCAGAAGGATATTGTTTAATAACTTCACCACTGTCTTTATCGAGCACTTTAATGACATCACGGCCTGAATCTTCATCAACTTTAAATTGTAAGCTGCGATTCATTTCACCCATAAAGTCCTGCAATTGTTGCGCCATTTGTTCTAGCTGTTCGCGCTCTAAGGGCTGATCTTTTTCATCTTGATTGTTATTTTTGTATTGGTTTTGCTGTAATTTTTGTTGATTGAGCACTTCCGTTTGCTTTACATCATCAACCGCTCGCTCAGTTAAAGAGTGAGCAGCTTGTCCTACTTGCTTATCATCACCAGCAATGGGAGTCGGTAATGTAGTAACCTCTGCGTTTGAAGTAATTGTATTCATAACAGATTCCTATTTGTACTTAATTAAACCAACAATAGCTTAGTTTATATTCTTAAACCACAAAAGGAGGTAGCTAAAGCCACCTCCTTTTTTAAATACTAATACTGACTTTTTGTATTAGTTAGCTAACCATTAAGCTATTACTCTAACTTATTAACCTAATAAGCTAAGTGCTGTTTGTGGTAACTGATTCGCTTGCGATAAAATTGACGTACCTGCTTGTTGCAAGATTTGGTTTTTAGTCATCTCTGCAGTTTCGGTTGCAAAGTCTGTATCTTGAATACGGCTACGTGAAGCAGATACGTTTTCAGAGATGTTTGCAAGGTTACTAATAGTATGGTCAAAACGGTTTTGAACCGCACCCAAACCAGCTCGTTGTGCATCAATATTAGCAATTGCGTTATCGATAATTGCTAATGCATCTTGTGAACCAGTTTGAGTAGTGATATCAACATCATCAACATCTGTTAGCGTACTTGTAACTGCAGTTATGCTTTGAGCCATAGTTGGAACAGTTGTTTGTGCTGTAAATGTTTCTGAAGAATTTAACTGAACAGCGCCTGCTACAACAGTAGAATCTGCAGCACCACCACTAACTACACTAATTGGTGTGTCATGGTCTACGCCATCATAACTTTGTGAAGTCAGCGTTAAAGAAGCTGTTGTAGACACAGCACCGTCAGCCGCAACACTTTGATAATCCTGAAGATTAATATCTTCACCTAAATCATTAGTAAAAGTTAATTCACCATTTTCTAATGACGCGGTCACACCGTGCTCATCTGTTCCAGAGTTTACAGCTTCAGCTAGTGACTGTAAGTCATCAGCTGCAACACCCGTAGTACCAAAAGAAACCTTTTCATCATTCAAAGAAAAACTAACTGTTTCACCAGCAGTAGCAACAGCAAACTCAACACCAGCAGCAGTTCGGGCTTGAGCTGTCACACCTGTGTTATTAGTATACTGATTGATTGCAGCAGCAGATTCTTTTGCACTAGCGCCAGCTGCAATTGTTACAGTAGAAGCTGTATCACCACGACCATCTATTACAAGTGCTCCACCGGCAACACCATTGCCACCAGCTGTATCTGCAGCAGCAGTTGTTGCAGCACCAAAACCACCCGCAGCAGCATCAGCAGCTTGAAGGTTTACTTGATTAGAACCAATGTCAGCTGCAGCAACACTTGAAAGCGATACATTAATTGTTTCGTTAGAGTTAGCACCAATTTGGAATGATTTAGAACCAAAGCTACCGTCTAAAAGCTGTTGACCACCAAATGATGTTGTATCAGCGATACGAGTAAGTTCTGTTTGTAACGCCGACACTTCTTTTTGAAGTGACGCACGGTCTTCTGTTGAGTTTGAGCCGTTAGCAGATTGCAGTGCTAGCTCACGCATACGTTGTAAAATGCTTGTAGACTCACTCATTGCACCTTCAGCAGTTTGTGCCATTGAGATACCGTCGTTAGCATTACGTTGTGCTACTGCTAAACCATTTACTTGTGATGTTAAACGGTTTGAAATTTGTAGGCCTGCTGCATCATCTTTTGCGCTGTTGATACGCATACCTGATGACAAACGCTCCATTGAGGTTGCTAAGCCTTCACCTGATTTATTAAGGTTACGTTGTGCGTTCAGTGACGACACATTAGTATTTACTGTTAATGCCATTTTACCATCTCCTAGGTTTAAACAGAGTGTGGTTCAACACGTTTTAACAGGAACCACTATTCGATAATTTCTTACAATAAGAAAAGCATTTACTGTGCCAACTTTATTTTATTTTTAAGTGATTGTTTTATATAG
>NZ_JACJDN010000322.1:0-4511 GCF_014163565.1 Pseudoalteromonas sp. SR45-5
GCTATTTTGATAGCAAAGGTATTTAAAGGTATTTGGGCTGGAATTAATTTTTCTCGTCGCTTAATACTAAACATTTTGTTTTTATTACTGGTAATTGTTTTCTTTGTGTCACTCTCAAGTGACGATGATCAAATAATAGTTGAAAATGGCTCTGTACTTAGGCTTAACTTAAATGGCCCTATTGTTGAAGAGAAAACATATATAGACCCAGTTGAAGCCGCAATTAGTGATGCAACTTCTGGTTCTGAAGCACCAAGCGAAATATTACTCGACGATATTGTTGAAGTAATAAACGAGGCGACTAAAGACGATCGTATCACGGTGATATTGCTTGATTTACAAGAGATGCCTAAAGCACATTTAAATAAACTTAAGCAAATTACAAAGGCTATTGATGCCTTCAAGCAAGCTGGCAAAAAAGTAATTGCATCGGGTTATTACTATACTCAAGCGCAATACTATATTGCATCGCATGCTGACGAAATAGCTATGCACCCATACGGCAGCGTAGGTATTGAAGGTTATGGCATGTACCCGCTTTACTTTAAAGATGCACTTGAAAAGCTTGAAGTAACGCAGCATATTTTCCGTGTTGGTACATTTAAGTCAGCAGTAGAACCTTTTATTCGTAACGACATGTCCGATGCAGCTAAAGAAGCTAACCGCGTTTGGTTAGGCGCTCTTTGGAGCGAATACAAACAAGATGTTGCCGCTGTTCGCCCGTTTGATGAGTCAAATTTTGACGAAACAATGGACGTATATCTAGAAAAAATGAAAGCTGCCGATGGCGATGCAGGTAAATATGCACTTGATCACCAGTGGGTTGACTCTTTAAAAACAAATCAGCAAGTTCGCAAACAATTAATTGATTTAGTGGGCACACAAGAAGATGGTAAGACATTTAAGCAAGTTTCATTTCGTGAATACTTAAGCTTAATTAAACCGCCTATTGAAATTGATAACCCTATTACCGAAAAAGTAGCGGTAGTTGTTGCTAAAGGTACGATTGTTGATGGTGAGCGTAAAGCGGGCGAAATTGGGGGTGACTCTACAGCTGCCCTACTTCGTAAAGCACGCCTAGATGATAAAGTTAAAGCGGTTGTACTACGTATCGACTCTGGTGGCGGTAGTATGTTTGCCTCTGAAGTTATTCGTGCTGAAGTATTAGCCCTTAAGGCTGCTGGTAAACCTGTTATTGCTTCAATGAGTTCTGTGGCTGCATCAGGTGGTTATTGGATTGCCTCTGCTGCAAACGAAATTTGGGCAGCACCAAGTACAATTACAGGCTCAATTGGTGTATTTGGTACCTTTATGACATTTGAGAAAACCTTATCGAAAATTGGTGTTTATTCAGATGGCGTTGCAACAACCGAAATGGCTGGCTTTTCTATCACTCGTCCACTAAATGAAAAAATGGGCCAAGTAATTCAAATGAATGTTGAGGAAGCATACGGTCGCTTTTTAAATGTTGTTGCTGATGCGCGTAATATGACGCCTGAGCAGGTTGACAAAATTGCCCAAGGCCGTGTATGGATTGCATCTCAAGCACTTGAACTAGGTTTGGTTGATAAGCTAGGCGACAAACAAGGTGCGATTGAAGCCGCTGCTGCACTTGCCAAGCTTAATCATTATGAAGTTAAAACTATTAAACAAGATTTAAGCTCGCAAGAAAAAATGATTCAAAACATTTTTGGTAATGCGTCTATTAAATCAATGCTTGGTTTGCAAACACAAAAAACATCTGTGTTAGCAACACAAGCTAATTTACAAAGTGTTATTAACCAATTAAGTACTGAAGTTGAAAACCTTAAAGATTACAACGATCCACAAGGTGTATACGCACGCTGTTTAGTGTGTAACGTTGCACAATAAAAGTGCATAGCTTCACCTAATCAGCTGTATTTAAAGCTGCTTAACGTTATACTAGGCCCAGTTTTTTTACTGGGCTTTTTTTATGAAACGTAAACGCATTTATATCGCTTATACTGGCGGTACTATAGGTATGAAAAAATCGAGTCGAGGCTATATTCCAGCTGAAGGTTTTTTAACAGAAACCGTAGTGAATAACGCAGAATTTAATCGTGATGAAATGCCTTTGTTTGATATTCACGAATACTGCCCTCTTATAGATTCTTCAGACATGTCACCAGAGCATTGGCAACTCATTGCTAATGATATTAAAGATAAATACCAAGATTATGATGGTTTTGTGGTGCTCCATGGCACTGATACTATGGCGTATACAGCCTCAGCGCTGTCATTTATGTTCGAAAATTTGACTAAACCAGTGATTGTAACCGGCTCACAAATTCCGCTCTCACAATTACGTTCTGATGGCCAAGTAAACTTACTTAATGCCATGTATTTAGCTGCAAATTATCCTATTGCTGAAGTAAGTCTCTTTTTTAATAACCAACTGTTTAGAGGTAATAGAGCAACTAAAGCACACGCGGATGGGTTTAATGCTTTTGCCTCGCCGAATCTAGACCCCTTAGCGTTATCGGGTATTAATATTCAACTTATTAAGGGGCAGCTTAGCCCATATGTTGAAAATGAGCTGCAAGTTACACCTATTACACCTCAACCTATCGGGGTGCTTTATTTGTATCCTGGCATTAGCCAAGAGGTAGTTAAAAGCTTGGTCAATGGCAATATTAAATCACTGGTGCTACTGAGTTTTGGTGTAGGTAATGCACCACAAGATCCGAGCTTTTTGTCAATACTCGAAGAAGCAAGTAAACGTGGCGTCGTAATTGTTAACTTAACTCAGTGTTTAAAAGGTCATGTAAACATGGGTGGCTATGCAACAGGTAATGCGCTATTAAATATTGGTGTAATAAGTGGGTACGATATGACCCTTGAAGCATGTTTAACTAAGTTACATTATTTATTTAGCCAAAAGCTTGAAGTCGAAACGATTCGTCATTTAATGCAAGATAACTTACGTGGTGAGTTAAGCCGTTAATTTTTACGGGCTAAAAATACAAAAGGCACGCTAAATAGCGTGCCTTTATCGTTTTAAACAACTGTTTTTTATCTAACTTTAGCGTCTATATCTACTAAATCAGTTAAATGACACATTTCACCACTGTGGGTTTTTATGCCATGCTCACCAAAGTAATCACGCTGGGCTTGAACTAAATGCCCATTACTCGGTGTAGTTAATGTTGCTAAATACGTTTGTGTAGCTCCCAATACAGGGAATGCTAAACCAGTCATTATTGCTTGACCGGTAATTTTGCGCAAAGAGTTAGACTCTTTTTCAAGAGTGTCAATAAATTCAACACCTTGTGCAACGCTATCTAGGTAGTCAGCACGGATTATACAACCAGCGCGCCATGTTTGAAGCGTTTTAGATAAATCTACTTTCCACTGATGAGTACGTGATGCACCTTTAATTAGCGCTAAACCTTGACGATACGCAAGTAAGCTTGCAAGTAAGAACGCGTCTTTTAGCTCTTCTAAATCAATTTCAACATTGTTCGTTGATTTAGATGCATATGTCATCTCTTGTGCAGCCGTTGTGTTGCATGCATTAGTTAAATGACGAGCTTGAACAGCAGCAACAAGTGAAGGGACAGCAATACCAAGTTCGAGTGCATTTTGCGCAGTCCAAAGACCAGTGCCTTTAGCGCCAACTTTATTATCAATTAAGTCCGCAAGCGGTACATTATTATGATTTTCAAGTGACAATATATGGCTAGAAATAGACAGTAAGTAACTATTTAATTGACCTTCTGACCAGTCATTAAATATCTCAGCTACTTCTTTTGGAGAACGATTAGTACCTAAACGAAGTAATTGGTACACTTCTGCAATAAGTTGCATCAGTGCGTATTCAATACCGTTGTGAACCATTTTTACAAAATGACCACTTGCTGATTGGCCAACACGTGCAAAACATGAATCGCCATTATAGCTAGCAGCTACTTTTTCAAACCATGGCTCAATACGTTCCCAACCACCTTCAGAACCACTTGCCATCATTGCAGGACCATGGCGAGCGCCTTCTGCACCGCCAGAAATTCCCATAGTGGCAAATTCAAATTTATTTTGGTATTTGAGTTTACGCGTTATACCGTCTTTATAATTACTATTGCCGCAATCGACTATCATATCGTTACAATTAACGCCGGCCTCTACAAGTTCATTACAAACTGTATCAACTAACTCACCAGCAGGAACAAGTAATAAAATAGAACGAGGTGCCTCTAAACGCCTTACCATGTCACTTAAATCAGAGACAATGTGAAGCCTATCAGCCATGCCTTGTGATTTGGCACAACTTAGTAACTCTTCACCCGCATGTGGGTTTTTATCATAAGCGACTAGCGTTATCCCTTTTTCAATCAAGTTTAGGGCAAGATTTTTTCCCATAACGCCTAACCCTACTAATGCAACTTGCATCTAGTGTCCTCCTCGGTAACAACTATTTGGTTAGAAAATTCAGTGTATAAATTAAATAATACCGCGTGCATTATACTCATACAGTCATAAAATACTAACTATGA
>NZ_JACJDN010000323.1:0-4464 GCF_014163565.1 Pseudoalteromonas sp. SR45-5
GCTTTAAAGCCAACTACTTTACCGCCTTTAGCGAACAGCAAATATCGTGGCAAAGTGAGCATTTATTAACTAGCACCGATTTAAGCCAACCCAGTGTTATTGTATCTAACAAAGCAATGCATGGGGGTACACAAGTATTTGTATACAGCCCCTACTCTGGTGCGTTATTTGCGAGATTAGTGAGTGTAATTGGCTCTAAAAAAGCACAAATACAACACGCGCAAGTACTGACCACAAAAGACGGTTACGTCCTGTTTAGCTTTGTAATACTTGAAGTAAGTGGCGACCCTATTGCAAGTGGTCGAGCGCAATCAATTAAACGCGGGCTTGAGCAAGCACTTAGCGATCCGCGTAAAAAAATTCGCTTTAAAAAGAGCCGCTCTCAACGCTTTAAAGATTTTAATATTAAACCTAAAATTGTGTTGCGCCCACATGCACGCAAAGACCGTAGCTTAATAGAAATTCAAGCCGTCGATATACAAGGTTTACTAACCAAAATAGCCGAAGTTTTCCAAGCGCATTTACTACACATTCACGCTGCCCGTATTACAACGGTAGGTGAACGTGCAGAGGATTTCTTTGTTGTATCTAATAACGAATACCAAGCGCTGACTGATGAAGAGCAAGCAAAAATTCATCAGGCATTACGTAAAAAATTCAACGCCGAAACAGAATAGAGGACACACATGTCAGATTTAAAAACGATGATCGAAAACGCATGGGACAACCGCGATAGCATTAGCCCAAGCACAGTATCAAGCGACGTAAAACAAGCCATTATTGATGCACTTGATTTGCTTGATAGCGGCGCAGCACGCGTTGCTGAAAAAATATCAGGTGAATGGGTTGTACACCAGTGGCTTAAAAAAGCCGTTTTACTGTCGTTTCGTATTCGCGACAACCAACCAATGAACGACGGCGTAAACCAGTTTTACGACAAAGTACCACTTAAATTTAGCGACTACACGCCAGAGCAATTTCAGCAAGGTGGTATGCGCGTAGTACCAAACGCTGTAGCGCGCAAAGGCAGCTTTGTAGGTAAAAACGTCGTACTTATGCCATCGTACGTAAATATTGGCGCATACGTTGACGACGGCACCATGGTTGATACATGGGCAACTGTAGGCTCGTGTGCACAAATAGGTAAGAACGTACATTTATCAGGTGGCGTAGGCATAGGCGGCGTTTTAGAGCCTCTACAGGCTAACCCAACTATCATCGAAGACAACTGTTTTATTGGCGCACGTTCTGAAATTGTTGAAGGCGTAATTGTTGAAGAAGGCGCAGTAATTTCAATGGGCGTTTACATCAGCCAAAGCACCCGTATTTACGACCGTGAAACCGGCGAAATTCACTACGGCCGCGTACCAGCAGGGGCAGTAGTTGTTCCAGGCGCACTACCGTCAAAAGATGGCACCCACAGCCTTTACGCTGCAATCATCGTTAAAAAAGTAGACAAACAAACACGTGAAAAAGTAGGCATCAACGCCCTACTACGCTCAATTGATGAGTAACAGTCGGTTGGGTTGAGGGAAACGAAACCCAACGATACTTTTAAGTTAAGTGTTTTAGCTAAACTTTAATTGTATATAGAAAAGCTCTAAGCCCTTTGGGTCTAGAGCTTTTTTTGTTATCTGAACGTTTTCTATTATTAAATGGAGAGTTGATCATATGGATACTGAAGAAAGTAACGAGCTAGTCTATCACTACACATCTTTGGATGCTTTTATCTCTATTGTGAATAGCAGAACCTTTCGGTTTGGCGACGCAAGAGCAATGAATGACTATACAGAGATAGATCATAATATTAATCTTCTTTTAAATTTAGAAAAACAAAAACCTGAGTTAATGAAAAAATTAAATATTTCAAATGAAGGGTTTAATAAAGGCATTAAAAATATTAAGTTTTTCAAAAAGCATATTGAAAATCACTATATACATATAATGAGCTTTAGTAAAAACCCAGATTCTTTAAGCCAGTGGCGGGGATATGCAGATAACGGTACAGGAATATGTTTTAGTATCACTTTATCAGCATTACGACACTGTCTAAATAATACTTACCGCATTGCTGGGAATTGCGTTTACAAACAAGGAGAATTAAACACAGAAGCACAAAACTTATTAAAATTAGCCTCAACTTTTGATAGTGATCAATTTAAATTTGAGGCTAGAAGTAACTTTCTTGATAACTTTATCGCATTTATAACAACAGGTAAAAATGAGGCTTTTATAGACGAAGGTGAAGTAAGGTTAGTTTCTTTCATTGAAAAACTGCCACCACCTCAAGATGTGAAATTCATAAACTCTAATGGCTTTATTAAAAGCTATCTTGAAGTAAGTTTTCGAATAAATATAATTGACACAATTATACTTGGACCGTGTTGTAAATTTGCAGCTAATGACCCCGTCTTTAATGATATGTTAGACAATTTATTTTTTAATAAAAAACTCTACGAGTTAGGAGTTGATACTAACCCATATAAGCCTAAAGTTTTAAGTTCAAAGGCAACTTTCAGATAACCGTTGGGTTTCGTTTCACTCAACCCTTCCTACGTCGATAAAATTAATCCCGAGCTACTGCTCATTGTTAGCAATACCCCCCTAAACCTAAGATCACTTATAAAAAAAGTGCTTTTATGTAGCAACGTAGTAATTACCTTGCCCTGCTTCATCAACAAACAAGATAATCAAACCTTTCTTCCACTAAATTCCATTAAAATAAAATTTACATAGTTAACTTAGTGGTGATATAACTGAATGTGTTTTGGGAACGGAGTTGGTGATAAATCAAACCATTAACTGCCAGCTAAAAAATATTACTCAGCTAGCTTACCCTTACACCCTTTACTTAAGGAAAATAAAAATCCTAACTAAAACAGCGTTTACCACATTTTAAAATAACAAAAGCACAAGTAGGTTGTACTAATGGAAGAGTATTTAATCGTTAAACAAAAAAGTAGATACCCTATCGCTATTGCGGCTTTATTGTTGTTATTGGCTTTGGGTTATTTAATTAAGATACTACTTTTCTCAAATGATATTCCTGAACGTTATTTAAAGCCAATATTAGTCTCTCAAGTATCATTACCCAATGTATTAAAAGGGATTGGTACAATAGAGCCTACACAAAGAGAGCTTTTGTCTGCGCCGCTAAAAGGCAATATCAACACACTTACAATTCGTGAAGGGCAAGCTATAAAAAAAGGCCAAGTATTAGCAAAGCTAACTAACTACGAATTGGAACAAGATATACATAATGCGAGTTATGAGCAGCTTAATTTAGAATCCCAAGTAGCTATTGATAAAAGTAATTTAGCAATTAAGCTCTCGCAAATTAAAGTCGACTTATCAAAAGCTAAAATGGCATTGCAGCAGCAAGCGCTTGAATTAAATGCTAATAAAGTCTTAATGGAACAAGGTATTATTTCTGCAATTCGCTTTAAGCAAAGCGAAATGCTTTACAAGCAAAGTGAACTTGAAGTTAATGCCAAAAATGGTGAACTTAGTCTATTTAAAGAGGCATTTGATCAGCAATTAATTGCGCTTGATAACAAAGTAAACATCTCAAAAAACAAACTTAGCTATTTACAAAGGCGTCAAGAGCAACTAACACTCACAGCAAACTTTGACGGTACCGTAAGCCAAAACTTAGCTAAATTAGGTCAAGCGGTTACTCAAGGGCAATCGCTGTTTGAGGTAATAGAGACCGACAACTTACTGGCTAAAATACAAGTCCCTCAGTATTCATCCACTCAGTTAAAAATTGGCCAAAAAGCAGACATAGCTACACCCAGTGGCACAATTGCAGCTAAGGTTGATTATATTGATACGGTAATAAGAAATGGCGCTATTAATGTATTTTAGTATTAGACGCTTCCCCTCCATCATGGCTTAGAAGCAGCCAAGCAATAGAAGCTCATATTTATTTGGAGCAATCTTTAGTAGCTCAAAACATTAAAAAACCGAATGATTTTGATAACTACAGTCTGTGGAAAGTATATGAAATAACGCCCTCCAGCAAAGCTATTCTTACTCATATAAATTACAAAACGACTGAGCAAGACACTTTAAGCTTTGATGAGTCGCTACAAGGTAACTATGTTTTATTACTACCAGCAGCTTATGCCACTCAAAGTTACCTTGATTTGAAAGAAGTATTTTAATGAGGTGTCAGTTATGAGTTATCCGTTAATAGAGTTTAATAATATTTTTTATCAATACCCTAATACCAAAATTGATACCCTCAAAGCTGTAAGTTTTAAAATAAACAGTGGTGACTACATTGCAATAACTGGTACTTCTGGCAGTGGTAAAAGTACCCTACTTTCTATTTTAGGTTTACTAAACTTACCTAGCCAAGGGCAATACACTATTTTAGGCACTAACACAGCAGACTTAACACCCGACTCTATTGCAGCCATTAAAAACAGAGAACTTGGTTTTATATTTCAAAACTTTAAT
>NZ_JACJDN010000324.1:0-4456 GCF_014163565.1 Pseudoalteromonas sp. SR45-5
TTACAGACGGCCTCCATCTCGTTTTGGATTGAATTCTTTAAGTGTAAAACTTTCACTGCTTATATCTGCTATTTGTTTAATAGCAGGGGTATGTGCGGCTGCCTTAATGCTTAAATCTGAAGAGAAACAACTTGTTTTTGAAGAACATGAGGTGTTAAAAAGCTCTACAGATTTATTAGTGAAGCAGTTTAATGAGCGTATTAAAACAAAAATAAATATTGCTCAGCAAGCTAATAACGTAGTGACAGAGCAGCTTTTTCAATCTAATTCACCAATTAATTTAGGTAATAAATCACAGTTACAGTTTAATAGCGATGGTACGATTCGAAGTGCCTCGGCTGACGGATTATCAGCAGCATTTTTACCACAGCAAAATTACTCTCCTTTTTATAAACGCCTATTTAATGATTCTGAAATGTTATGGCGTATAATTTCTCCGACTCTGGTACATGACTTTTTTAACTTTTATTTAATTACCGATGACGATTTCATTCGTGTTTCTCCTCCAAACTGGGCATTAAATGCACCAGCCGAGTTTAGAGTTACGCAAGGTACAACGTATAAATATATTAAAAGTATGTTGGGGTCAGAGCGAGAGCCTGCATGGTCAAAAGTTTATTACGATACAGTATGGCGAAAGTGGGTTATTAGCTTACTAGTGCCGGTGTATGTTGATAACGAGTTTTTAGGTGTAACGGGAAGCGATATTTCCCTTAATAAACTTATTTCATTTTTACCTGTTGGCGATAAAGAAAAACACTTACTTGTATTTGATAGTAAAGGGCAATTGTTAGCCCATCCCAATCTAAACCCTGCATTATTAGCTGACTACGGTAGTGACAATAAAGCACTCGCTACTAACGAATTTGTAAACCCAGAACTGCAGTCAATTATTGACGATGCAATTGCGGTGAAGTTACCAGAATACGCCAATTCATTTGAACAAAATGATGAAGCTCACATTATTAATATCCGTAAAATTGATGATTTAGATTGGTACATAGGGGTTTATAAAAAACGTTCATCAACGTTATCTGCGTTACAAGATTTAAAACTGAAGTTTTTTGGACTCTTTATTTTATACGCAATATTAGTTGCCTTATTGCTGCATCAGGCGCTTTATCAACTAGTGCTTCGGCGTTTACATACTTTAGTTTATGCAGTAACAAGCTTTGGTAAAGGTCAGCTAACAACAGAGTTTCCGCCAGAAAACAAAGATGAGATTGGTACGCTTAATGGCTCATTTAGAGACATGACGGTAGAAATCCGCAAACTTATTGATGGTTTAAACCAAAGAATTACAGAAAAAGAAATTGCTGAAAAAGCAGCTAATCGTTTATCTAAAGCGGTAGCGTTCTCGGGCACTGGGGTTGTGATCACCGATGAAAATTTTGTCATTGAGTACGTAAACCCCAAAATGCTCGAAATGACAGGCTATCCAGAAAGCCATTTTAATAGAGCACCATTACTTAATATTATTGCCTCAGAAATGTCTATTTTAATTGAAGATATAGACATAGATTTACGCAGCCGTAATTACTGGCGCGGGGACACATTAATAGCTGGTTTAAACAAAGAGCCAATTTGGGTGTCTTTAAGTGTTTCGCCAATTCGTGAAGAGGGCGGTGAAATAACCAGTTATGTAGCATCAGCACAAGATATTTCGTTTGTAAAAGAAAGCCAGCGTAAAATGGAACAATTGGCTTACTTTGACACCCTTACGGGACTTGCCAACAGAACATTTTTTAGAATGCAATTGCGTAAATCAATGGCATTAGCAGAGCGCGGGCATTATGCATTTGCTTTGTTTTACTTTGATTTAGACGAATTTAAGCGTATTAACGACACATTAGGGCACGATGCTGGCGATCAATTATTAATTGAAGTGGCAAACAGACTTAAAAAACGTTTACGAGCCGAGGACACCATAGCGCGCTTAGGTGGTGATGAATTTGCAGTGTTGCTCAGTGGTATAGAAAGCCAAGCTCACGCGGCTGATGTTGCCAATACAATTCAAAAAACACTGAACGTGCCCATAAAACTAGGTAGCAATGAAGTTATTGTCAGTGCAAGTATTGGTATAACTATGGCTCCTTACGATAGCTTAGAGGAAGATCAGTTACTCAAACATGCTGATTTGGCAATGTATGAGGCAAAAGCAAAAGGACGTAATACCTTCCACTTTTATAGCCAAGAATTAAACGCGGCCGCAAATGAGCGTTTATTTATCGAAAATGAGTTACGTATAGGGCTCAAAGAAAAGCAATTTGTAGTTTACTACCAACCTCAAGTTGATAGCCGTACTCATCAGGTCGTTGGTTATGAAGCGTTATTAAGATGGTTCCACCCAACTGAAGGCGCAATCCCTCCAGATAAATTTATTCCTATTGCAGAAGCGACAGGCCTTATAGTTGAATTAGGTGAATGGGTGCTTCAAGAGTCTTGTGATTTTGCCGTAAGATTGGCAGAACAAGGTCTAGAAAATAATATATCGATAAACTTATCGGCCCGCCAGTTTAAAGACTCAAGCTTAGTTACAACACTGAGCAAAATGATAATTAAGTCGGGTGTTTCAGCAAAGCGCCTTCATTTAGAGCTGACCGAAAGCATGCTAATGGGTAATGTAGAGGCAGCCATTACACAATTGCACGAGCTTAAAGCATTAGGTATATCTATTTCTATTGATGACTTTGGTACAGGTTATTCGTCGCTCAGTTACTTAAAACGGTTCCCGGTTGATATATTGAAAATTGACCGTTCATTTGTAAAAGATATCCCAGAGGATACAAATGATATGGAAATCACTGCAGCTATTATTGCCATGGCGCAAAAGTTAAAGCTAGACGTGGTCGCAGAAGGGGTTGAGACAATAGAGCAGATGCAGTTTTTACAAAATAATAATTGCTTCATTGTGCAAGGCTATTATTTTAGTAAGCCAATTGCTGAGCACGAACTACCGAATTTGTATGAAAGGTTAAATGAACTCGCAAATAGCGAAGTAACTAGTTAATAAAATTGCGGGTTAACCACCCGCAATTTTAACTTTAAATTTTAACGCTTCTAAAATGCCTTTTAGTTTATCTCGGTCATCACCTTGTACTTCAATAATGCCTTCTTTTACTGCGCCGCCTTGGCCCATTCTGCTTTTTATAGTTTTAGCTAACTTTTTTAAATCATGATCTTTTGGATCAATGCCAACAACTAGCATTACGCCTTTGCCTTTACGCCCTTTTGTTTGACGCTCAATGCGAATAAAACCATCTTTAAAAAGTTTAGCGTGCAACTCTTTTTCTGGTTTCGGCTGGTCAATGCGACCCGTACTAGTTGAATATACTAAGTGACTATCACTCATACCTTACCTTTGTGGATAAAAATGAATTAAATACTGGTGTAAATGATAGCAAATTTGAAGTTGTGTGTTTTTCTTTTTGCTAAATACTTTTAACAGGTTATATTTAGTTCAAAGGAAATATTATTGGAGTTTAATATGAGTTTAACTAAGAATGAATCAGTCGATGGCACTACATTAACAATACAAATTAAAGGTAAGTTTGATTTTAATTTAGTGCAATCGTTTCGCCAAGCTTATGCTCAAATGAGCGAAAGTAATACAAAAGGTGCGGAAGTCGTGATAAACTTAAACAGTCAGCTTTATAAAAGAGTATAAAAACATGAGCAGTTCAGCCTTTTTGTTATTAGATCAAGAGCCAATTAACACTATTGGTATTAACGTTTTAGAACCTTTGTTAAAAACGCAAGGCCTTGACGTAACCACGGGTACTAATATTTTAGATATACCTGAAGGGACTCGACTTTTGTTTATCGAAACATCTAGCAAGGATGCATGGGGAAAACTAAAAGAACAACTAGTAAACCTACGTATTAAATGCGATATCATATTATTTAATCTAGACGAGAACCCTGAGCTTGCTAATCGTGCATTGTTGAGCGGTATTCGTGGCGTATTTTACACAACAGATAACGCCGATGTATTAATGAAAGGTATTCGTTTACTACTTGAAGATCAGCTTTGGTACCGTCGCGATATTATGTGTAATGCATTAAATCGTATGCTGCAATTTAATAAAGATGCGCTGCATAAACTAACCGAAGGGGATATTGAGCCTGTTAAACTTACTAAGCGAGAAAAAGCAATAATCTCACTAATGAGTAAAGGTTCGAAGAATAAAGAAATCGCTGAAGATTTAAGTATCAGTCCACACACAGTTAAAACACATTTATATAGCGCATTTAGAAAAACTAAATGTCGTAACCGTATTGAGCTCCTATCTTGGGCACAACAAAATATCCCTGATGAAATTCGTTAATCATATATTTAGTTTAAAATTAAAAACAGACACTTAGGTGTCTGTTTTTGTATGTGTTACACACTTATTTAATACCAATTTGATTGCCTAAGTAATCTGTTTTGATAATTGGTATAAGTGTATACTTT
>NZ_JACJDN010000325.1:0-4433 GCF_014163565.1 Pseudoalteromonas sp. SR45-5
TAACGACCCGATTGCATGGATACTTAATAAATCAAAAGATGATTCTTTATACTCCTTATTAGTGCCATTTTTTGGCGATATAAAACAGAGTAATCAGCTCTACGTACTTGAAGAAAAATACTTTGGCCACGTGCGCCAATTTAACTATGTAAATACCCTTGCTTATATCGAAGCTATCAAAGAAACCTTACCAACATACCAACCATGGTTTGAACAATATGCTGGTAGCCTTGATTGGCGTTTATTAGCGGCACTTAGCTATCAAGAATCTATGTGGAATCCTCGCGCTAAATCGCCAACAGGCGTTCGCGGTATTATGATGCTAACCCGCAGTACAGCAAAGCAAGTAGGTGTTACCAACCGCTTAGAGCCAGAGCAAAATATTCGCGGTGGTGGTAAGTATTTAAGTAAACTGATTAAGCGTATTCCTGATAGAATTCCTCAACCTGATAGAACATGGCTTGCACTAGCGGCTTACAATGTAGGTTGGGGGCACGTTAACGACGCGCGTATAATTACCGAGCAGCAAGGCGCAAGCCCTGATAAATGGGCTGATGTAAAAAAACGCTTACCGCTGTTAATTAAAAAGCGCTATTACCGTAAAACTCGCTATGGTTATGCGCGTGGCGATGTAGCGGTTAAATATGTTGATAATATTCGTCGCTATTACGATGCACTTGTTTGGCTAGATGAGAATAATGCTATTGCTGTAGAGTCTGAGCCAGAACCAATCACAGAGCAGAGCACTGATACCGAGCCAAACTTAAATGAAGAAAGTGACGATAAAAGTAACAAAGATGAAGCGCAAACAGAAAAACAACAGCCTATAATTGAGCCCGAACTACCAAGTGAAAACAATAACTAAGATTTATATAGGTATCAGTTTTTTGAGCAAACCAGTAAGCAAAATTTAAGTAAATTAAATATCTGTTTACTTGTCATCAAATGATCACTAATGTGTATTACTTGTATATTATTATTTTATAAGATATACCCTGCGCCTTTCTCACTCTTGCATTAGGAGAAAACATGCTAAAACGTAGACGCACACAAAAATTAAAACGCAATGTGATTTATTCAACAGCCACACGTCGTCGTGTTATGCTAAGAAAACTGCACAAAAAAATCATCTGGCGCCGCCGAATGTTTGCTATGCAGCAAATGGCTGAAACAGAAATAGAGCCAATCGCTAGTTAACTCTAGCTAGGTTTATTTATTTGTTCATCACGAGCAGCTTTCTTAGCTGCTTTAATTTGCGCTCTTCTACGCTTAAAAAAATTCGAAATAGTATCACCGCATTGCTGTGCCAAAACACCACCGCACACCTCAACTTGATGATTTAACCTCGGCTCTTGTAATAAGTTCATAATTGAACCTGCAGACCCTGTTTTAGCATCGAGGGCACCAAATACTAAACGCTTTATTCTGCTATGCACCAACAGTCCTGCACACATAGAGCAAGGCTCTAACGTTACATATAGTGTGCAATCAATTAAGCGGTAATTATTAAGTACTTTTCCAGCTTCTCGCACTGCAATCATTTCCGCATGGGCTGATGGGTCGTTATCCGTTATTGAGCGGTTGTACCCCACTGAAATTAGCTGGTTATCTTTTACTACAATTGCTCCAACCGGAATTTCATCAAGCAACTCTGCTTGCTTTGCATACAAAAGCGCTTGCTCCATCCAGTAGGAATCATTAAATGGCTCGTTCATTCTTTCTACTTAAATAACTTTTTATGCTGTAATTATACCTAGTTAGCACTCTAAAGTGCGTCATTCATTACTTTATTGCAAAAATAAAACGATATTTACCTGTTTGTAATGGCTCACTAGTGTGGATTTACGCTATAATCTCACGCTTTTTTTATTTAGCTCACAACACGGGTAGCAAATGAAATTTCCTGGACGCCGCAGGCATAAACATTATTTTCCAGTGGAAGCCAAAGATCCACTTACTAATCAACTTAACGCAACAGAGCGATTACAACGTAGTTATATTACGGGTATCGATCAGATCGTTGTTGATATAGAGGCAAAAGTTGATCAAGCTTTCCTTGACGAATTTCAACTACGTAGAGGTATGTCACAAGTTATTGATAGCGACATAACGAACGCCTTATACGATCGTTTAAAATTAAACGATATGGTTGATTTTGAGTTTGCCGGTGGGACCATTGGTAACACTATGCACAACTACTCTGTACTTGCAGATGATCGCTCAGTTTTATTAGGCGTAATGAGCGAAAATATAAAAATAGGTAGCTATGCTTACCGCTTTTTATGTAATACCTCAAGCCGTGTAGATTTAAACTATCTCCAACCAGTAGATGGGCCTATAGGTCGTTGTTTTACATTAATTGATGAAACCGGTGAGCGTACTTTTGCGATAAGTGCGGGCCTAATGAATCACTTACGTCCTGAATCTATCGATAAAAACCTTATTGAAAATTCATCAGCATTAGTGATCAGTGCCTACCTCATGCGTACGCAAGGTAGTGAAACGATGACTGAAGCGACTATGCAAGCGGTAAAATACGCTAATGATGCAGGTGTGCCAGTTGTTCTTACACTCGGAACTAAATTCTTAATTGAACAAGACCCGACCTGGTGGGCAAACTTTGTTGAAAAGCATGTTGATATTCTTGCTATGAACGAAGAAGAAGGGTTAGCTATTACAGGTTTTGAAGACCCTCTTCTAGCTGCCGATAAAGCACTTGATTGGGTAGATTTGGTAATTTGCACCGCTGGCGAAAAAGGCTTATTTATGGCCGGCTACGTAGACGAAAGCTTAAAGCGTGAAACCGAATATCCATTATTACCAGGCGCCATACCTGATTTTAATCGATACGAATTTTCACGTGCTATGCGTAAAACCGAGTGTGATGAGCCTATCAGAGCATATAGCCATACAGCCCCATTTATGGGTGGACCTGATTCAATCAAAAACACCAATGGTGCAGGCGATTGTGCTTTAGCGGCTGTGCTACATGACTTATCAGCAAATGTTTATCATAAACTTAATGTGGCAAACTCTGCTAAGCATCAGCAACAAGCTATTACTTACTCGTCACTATCGCAAATTAGTAAATATGCTAACCGAGCTAGTTATGAAGTGTTAGTTCAGCACTCTCCTCGTTTATCTCGCGGTTTACCAGAACGCGAAGACTGCTTAGAACAGGTTTATTGGGAACAATAATAACGGTGGGAGCAATCATTGCTCCCTATCAACTTCCTAAAAAATAGAAATATCGAGCTTTTTAGATAGCAGTTCCAACGCTGCAATTCCTGCAACCGAATTACCAAACGAATTAAGTCCCGGAGAATAAACAGCTACCGTAAACTTATTTGGTAACACGGCTAAAATAGTCCCTGACACTCCCGATTTACCTGGCATACCTACTCTGTAACCAAAATCCCCCGCAGCATCGTATAAGCCACTGGTAAATAATAGCGAATTAAGCTGCTTATTTTGACGGCTACTTAAAACACGATCGCCCGATCGATTATCAACACCTTTATTTGCTAAAAAATTATAAGCTTTGGCTAATTCAATACAGTTGAGCTCAATAGAACAAAAGTTAAAGTAAGACCATAAAACATCATCGACTTCATTTTCAAAATTACCAAACGACTTCATTAAATGTGCCATAGCAGCATTACGATGCCTAAATTCATACTCAGAATTAGCGACTTTTTTATCAATCACTATCCCTCTATTACCAGCTAACAACCTAAAGGTCTCGAGCATAGAGTGCATTGGTGCAGATAAGCGGCTGTATAACGCATCACACGTTACAATTGCGCCTGCATTTATGAAAGGGTTACGAGGAATCCCTTTTTCAAACTCAAGCTGTGTAAGCGAATTAAAGGCAGTACCTGAAGGCTCCTTTCCAACTCGATGCCAAAGTTCATCACCATAACGTTGCAGTGCCATAGTAAGTGTCATAACTTTTGAAACAGACTGAATGGTAAAACGTTGAGAGCAATCCCCCGCACATACAGTCTTACCATCAGTTGTATAAATAGCGATAGAAAATTGCTCAGGATCGACCTCTGCAAGGGCTGGTATATAATCAGCTACTTTTCCTTGTGATAATAAAGGGCGTACTTCATGTGCTATTTCATCAAGCACCTTTTGGTAATCAGCTGTAGGCAAACTAGACCTCTATATCATCATTCATAAAAATTGGATTTTAGCACGCGCGAATAAACGCAACTAGTTTTGTTGTTGAATTTAATGGGGGATGTTTTTCTTAATTAAAAAAAGCAAAAAACGTCACATTACTGTAACGGGTTTCTCTTAATTAAATCTTGGTAATATCGTAGTGCCACAGCGGTGGAGAGCCACATAGCAAATGCTACACTATCTTTGTGTCGGGGCGTCCTTCTGCGGGGGCTCGCCCTAGAACTATTTTATTTCGCCACTGAGTT
>NZ_JACJDN010000326.1:0-4410 GCF_014163565.1 Pseudoalteromonas sp. SR45-5
TGAAAAAATGCCAGCATTGTTGCTGGCATTTTTTTGCTCATAAATAAGCTAATAACTTTTTAAATGTAAATTATGCCTGCTCTATTGGTTCGAGCTTTAATTTAGCGGCAATTAAAACGGCTTGGGTACGATTGTACACACCGAGTTTTCTAAATATGGCTGTAATGTGTGCTTTTACTGTCGCTTCTGATATGTGTAGTTCATAAGCAATTTGCTTATTAAGTAAACCTTCGTGCAGATATTGCAGCACTCGGTATTGTTGAGGCGTTAATGAGGCAACTTGCGCTGCTATTTCTCTATCTTCACCTTCAATTTCAGCTACTTTGTTTTTTAGCTCTTTTGGTAGCCATGTATCGCCTTCAAGTATTTGGTTAATTGCACTGGCAATATCATCAGACGATGATGATTTAGGAATAAAACCCATAGCGCCGTAACCCATTACTTTAGAAACGATATTCACGTCTTCACTACCCGAAACAACGGCAATAGGTAAGCTTGGGTATTCTTCTCTAATACGAATAAGACCATATAAATCACCATTACCTGGCATGTGAAGGTCTAGCAGTAATATATCAAGATCCTCTTGCTCGCTTAACACTTGCAGTGTGCTGTCAAAATCGGATGATTCAAAAACCTCTAAACCCTCAAATTTTGCGCTCAGTGCGCCCTTTAGTGCTTCACGAAATAACGGATGATCGTCCGCTATTAAAAACTGACTCATGGTTCACTCCTAATAAATTCGGCTGCCAGTTAGGTTTTAAACCTTTACTGACAGCCGATATACTACGTTTAGAATCAACTTGTAATCAAGTTTTTAACGCACATTTAACGATTTAATCTGTTCTCGATTAGTTCATCGACAACTGAAGGATCGGCAAGCGTTGACGTATCACCGAGTTGTTGGTGCTCATTTGCAGCGATTTTACGTAAAATACGACGCATAATCTTGCCTGAACGTGTTTTTGGCAAACCCGGTGACCATTGAATCATATCTGGAGATGCAATTGGGCTGAGCTCTTTACGAACCCAATTACGTACCTCTTTAGTTAATTCATCACTTACTGTTATACCTTCGTTAGGCGTAATGTAAACATAAATACCTTGGCCTTTAATATCATGGGGGTAACCTACAACAGCAGCTTCTGCTACCGCTTCATGCGCAACTAACGCACTTTCAATTTCGGCAGTACCAAGGCGGTGCCCAGACACATTAAGTACATCGTCCACACGACCTGTGATCCAGTAATAACCATCTTCATCACGACGACAACCATCGCCTGTAAAGTAAACTCCTGGGTAGGCGCTAAAATAAGTTTGTTCAAAACGTACATGGTCGCCATAAACAGTTCGAGCTTGCGATGGCCAACTATCTAAAATAACTAAATTACCATCTACGGCACCTTCGAGTGTATTACCTTCAGCATCAAATAATGCAGGCGCAATACCAAAAAATGGATGTGTTGCAGAACCTGGTTTTGTATCAGTAGCACCCGGAAGTGGTGTGATCATAATGCCACCGGTTTCTGTTTGCCACCATGTATCAACAATCGGGCAATTAGATTTACCAATACTCTCGTAATACCATGTCCACGCTTCTGGATTTATTGGCTCACCTACTGAACCTAAAATACGTAAACTATCGCGATGTGACGAAGCTGTAGGCTCATCACCTTTAGCCATTAGTGCTCTAATTGCTGTAGGGGCGGTATATAAAATAGTAACACCGTGTTTATCAACTACTTCGCCCATACGCCCTGCAGTTGGATAAGTGGGGACTCCTTCAAATAAAACCTGAGTACAACCGTTTACTAATGGCCCGTACGCAATGTAACTGTGGCCTGTGATCCAACCTACATCGGCACTACACCAATACACATCATCTTCTTTTAAATCAAATACGTATTCATGTGTCATTGATGAGTAAACTAAGTAGCCACCTGTAGTATGTACAACACCTTTAGGCTGACCAGTAGAACCTGATGTATACAATATAAACAAAGGATCTTCAGCATTCATTGGCTCTGGCTCACACTGTGCCGGTAAGTCAGCAACTAGCTCGTGCCACCATATATCGTGCTCATTCCAATCAACTTCACCGCCTGTTAATTGATGCACAATAACGTGTTCAATTGTGGTTACAGTTTCTTGCGCTACCGCTTCATCTACATTTGCTTTTAATGGAACACAATTTCCTGCTCTGCGTCCCTCATCAGAAGTAATAACAACCTTAGCACCAGAATCTCTAATACGATCAGCAATAGCCGATGGTGAAAAACCACCAAATACAACAGAATGAATAGCACCAATACGTGCACAAGCTTGCATTGCATACACCGCTTGTGGGGTCATTGGCATATAAATAGCTACGCGGTCACCTTTTTGTACACCCAGTTTTTTTAAACCATTGGCAAATTTAGCCACTTCGTCATGAAGTTTTTGATAAGTAATGTTCTCACTTTGAGAAGGATCATCTCCTTCCCAAATAAGCGCAATTTTGTCTGCTTTCGTTTTTAAGTGGCGGTCAATACAGTTGTAAGACGCATTTAAATAGCCATCTTCATACCATTTAATACTGATGTGGCCTTTATCAAAAGAGGTGTTTTTAACTTTAGTGTAAGGAGTAGACCAATCGAGGCGTTTGCCATGCTCACGCCAAAAACTTTCTGGGTCATCAATAGATTGCTTATAAAGCGTATTATATTTATTTTTATCAATGAGAGTCGCATCTTTAATATGCGCAGGAACTGGATAGATACTTTGTGACATCTTCGTCTCCATTTAAATTACTTGCCTTAAGCTTTTATCAAGGATTACTCAGCAGTACTTTATTAAGTATTAGACCTTAGTTGTACTCTACTCCAATTTACTCATTTGTAGTTTATAATCCACCTGCTTTCAATTTTTTTACATAAATAATACAACGCGTTAAATGTAAGTAAATGCAAACTAATCAACTCTAAAACCTTAGTCTTATAGACCAATAGGTAATTGAGTAAATATTGCACATATTCAAAAGTGTTTGTGTACTTTTTAATAAAGATATTTGCGGTATTACTTGCTAAAGCTTTATTTAACGAATGAAAACAATATGTGTATTGAGAAGCCAAACTAACACCCTTTTTTATTCGTAAGTAATACTAGTAGCAAGTAATACAACCTTACATGAAAAAAAAAGCAACAAACAACAAGTAGCCTATAAAGGACACCACAATGAAATTTACCCCATTAAAAACATTAGCAGCAAGCGCTGTATTATGTGCATTATCAAGCACTGCTTATGCAGCGACTGCCGCAAAAATTGGTGATACGGAATTTACTTACGGTGGATACATTAAACTCGACTCTATGTGGAGTGATTATTCAGCGGGTGCGCCTGCAGGCTCAAACGTAGGTCGTGACTTTTACGTACCAAGTACGTTAACAGTTGGCGATGATAACAGCTCAGATGCTGTATTTGATATGCATGCTCGTGAGTCACGTTTTAACTTTGGCACAGCCACTGTTATGGATAACGGTAAAACCGTTAATACTAAAATTGAAATTGACTTTTTGGCCTCGGCTGCTGGCGGTAATGAGCGAGTTTCAAATTCTTACGCCCCGCGTATTCGCCATGCCTTTGTGACTTACGATGGTTGGTTATTTGGTCAAACATGGTCTAACTTCCAAAACGTGGGGGCGCTTGCTGAAACGCTTGATTTTGTAGGCCCTGCTGAGGGCACTGTGTTTGTGCGTCAATCGCAAATTAAATACACCACTGGCGCATGGTCGTTTTCATTAGAAAACCCAGAAAGTACAATTTCTACTACTAGCGGTATGGTAGTAACTGATGATGCATCATTGCCTGACTTTACAGCTCGTTACACACACAAAGCCGATTGGGGTAACATTGTGGTTGCAGCGCTTGCTCGCCAACTTACTTATAAAGTAGGCAGTGTTGATGCAGATGAAACTTCTTTTGGTATTAGTGCATCAGGTAAAATAAACCTTGGTGAAGACAACCTTAAATTTATGCTTACTCAAGGTAAAGGCTTAGGCCGTTACGTAGGCTTAAACGTTGCTCACGGTGCTGTACTTAATGGTGATGAACTAGATGCAATTGATTCGACTTCTGGTTTTGTTGCTTACCAGCACAAGTGGACAAGCCAATGGCGTTCAACGTTCTTATATTCATTCTTCAGTGCTGATAACAACACTGATTTATTAGCTATTTCTGGTGATCCGACTGAATCAAGCCAAAGCTATAGCGCTAACATTCTATACTCACCGGTTAAACGTCTAACTTTTGGTGCTGAGCTAAAGCATGCTGAGCGTGAAACTGAAAGCGGCGTTGATGGCGATTTAGACCGCTTACAGTTTTCTGTTAAATACTCTTTTTAATAGCTAAAAAGCTAACAACTTTAAAAAGCGGCC
>NZ_JACJDN010000327.1:0-4406 GCF_014163565.1 Pseudoalteromonas sp. SR45-5
TGGTCTTCTTGAAAGCGGGTTTATAGTATTTTGTGCAAACTTTAAATGATGCTCAGCATTAATTTTACCAAGGCCATCTAGCGGTCGCCCTAAGCCATCAACCACGCGCCCTAGTAAACTCATCCCTACAGGTAAACCTAAGTTATTAACTTGAGGAATTACACGCGCACCAGGAAGTACACCAGAGATATGATCATTAGGCATTAAATACAAAGTTTGATCGTTAAAACCGACTATTTCGGCGTCTACAAAGCCGTTCATAGTTTCTATTTTACATTGGCTACCAACGGGAGCACGTAAACCTCTAGCCTCAAGGGTAAGGCCAACAACACGCGTTAAAATACCTGCCACAGCAGGCGCTGGGGTTTTAATATGTTGTTGATATTGAGATAAGCGTTCGCTTAAAGGTGCACGTTGAGTTGACATAACACGCCAATAAAATAGTTAGATACCACTATTATGCAAAAAACTATCCAACGTTTCTTTGACACGTGTTTTAAGGGTCATATCGAGTGATGATTGCGCTGTTTTAACTTCACAGCCACCGCGCTCAAGAGTGGGCTCTGCCATTAATTGCCAGTTATTATCAATAATGGTTTGTTCACCGTAACTCTCTTTTATGAGCTCTAAATCTTCGGGGTTTAAATGAATTCGTACTTTTTCTTGCTCGGCATTAAGAGAATCTATACTTTGCTTTAACGTATGTAAAATCACATCAGGCGATGTTTTTACTTCTTGATAAATAACAGCTTCCGCTAACATACTAGCAAGTTGTACTAATTGCTTTTCAGCTTGTTCATCTACTTTATCTAGCGGTGCAGTAAGTCCCTCTAAAATAGTTTTTAAACTTGTTAACTGCTCTTCAATTAATGGTTTTACGTCATCAAGGCCTTTTGTTTTACCTTGCTCTAAGCCTTCTTTGTAGCCTGCCTCTTTGCCTTCGCCAACGCCTTTTTCAAAACCGTCTATGTAGCCTTGCTCATGACCTTGCTTGAGGCCTTCTTCGTAGGCGTCTTGCCTAATGCGTTCAAGCTCAACCATAGTAAGCGCAGGCAATTCTGGTTCTTGTGGCTCATCAATTGGCATTTCTTCAGCTAATTCTTTTTTATACAGATCACTAAGCGGTGTGCCGTAAGCCGTAGAGCGATTGCCAAAGCTGCTCTCATCTGGTGCTACATCTGGAATAGCCCAGTTTTTTAATAATTCATCTGCTTCATCAGCCCGAAGTGTGCGCCCTTTGAGTTTGCTCATGGCTTACAAGAACTCCTCGCCACCGCCGCCGCCCAGCTGAATTTCACCTGAGTCAGATAAACGACGCGCTGTTGATAAAATCTCTTTTTGCGCCGCTTCTACTTCACTTATACGAACAGGTGCCATAGCTTCTAAATCATCAGCAAGCATTTCGGCTGCACGCTTAGACATATTGCCCAGTATTTTATCTTTAAGGGCATCGTCGGTGCCTTTAATTGCTTTCATTAATACGTCTTGTTGTACTTCTCGTAGGATTGCTTGAATACCACGGTCTTCAACATCCATTAAGTTTTCAAACACAAACATTAAGTCTTGAATTTGCTGCGACATCTCTTCGTCATGCTCACGAATAGAGTCCATTAACTGCCCTTCTACATTGGTATCTAGGTAGTTCATTATATCTGCAGCTGCTTTTAAGCCACCCATTTTAGCGGCTTGTGCACCTGCTTGGCCGGCAAATTGTTTTTCCATAATTTCGTTTAGCTCTTGCAGTGCTGCTGGCTGAACTTCTTCAAGGTTTGCAATACGCATTGTTAAATCTAAACGCACTTTTTCAGGGAACTGAGCAATAATCTCAGCTGACTGTTCTGGCTCTAAATACGATAATACAATGGTTTGAATTTGCGGATGCTCATTACGAATAATGTTTGCTACCTGCTTAGAGTCCATCCATTTTAATGAATCCAAGCCTTTAGCGCCTGAGCCCATAACAATTTGGTCAATAAGGCTAGCGGCTTTGTCTTCACCAAGTGCTGCTGTAAGCGCTTTTTTAATAAAGTCTTCTGACTGAAAACCAATGGTACTAAAGCTTTGAATTTGTTCTATAAACAAGTTGTGTACAGCGCTAATTTTAGCTTGAGATAAATCCTGTAGCCCAGCCATCGCCATACCCACTTTTTGCACCTGTTTAGGTTCTAAGTGTTTAAGGATTTGCGCGGCATCTTCTTCTGATAAACTCAAAAGTAATATAGCGGCTTTATCTACCCCATCTAGCTTATCAACATCAAAGGCTGGCGGGAGTTGTTTTTGTTCTTGATCAGTCATCTTCTGTTAACCACGCTTTCACTACTTGTGATGATAGTTCTGGTTCGTTAGCTACAAGGGCACGAATTGCTTTAAGTAAATCTTCGTCGCCATGTAAATCCGGTAACTGCAGTGTACCATCACTTGAGAAACCAACCGAAGCAGAATCAAAGTCTTTATTTAGCATATCAAGTGTATTGTCGCCAATATCTACGCCTGAACTTAATGCATCTTCGTCGTATTCTTCTAGTGTATCGTCTGGGTAAATTAAGCGCTTAAGCATTGGTTTTACTACTGCCATTATCAATACAATGATAACTAAGGCGCCTAGTACAAGGCGGGCTATTTTCATAAACCAGTCTTGTTCCCACAGTGGCACTTCTATTGCTAAATTTGTTGCTTCACGTACAAACGGCACTGTTACTACTTCAAGTGCATCACCACGTTGCATATCAAAACCTACACCACCTTGTAGTAAGCGACGAATATTTGACAATGCCTCTACCGAGCGCGGGGCCATAGTTGTTTCGCCGTTTTCTCCCACTTTAGGGACGTAGTCAACAGCAACTGACACACTTATTCTGCGTATTACACCACTTTGCTGGCGCTTGTGAGAAATAGTTGTATCGAGTTCATAATTACGTGTTGCTTCTTTGTGGCTACGTGTTGGTGACGTAGCTGTGCCTGCGCCGCCTTGTCCTGCAACTTCAGGGATGTTTGAGTTTAGCGGTGGCTGATTTGTAAGCGCACCAGGAATACCAACAGCTAAACCACCAATGTTATTTTCTTCAAATGTGGTTTCGCTTCTAACCGCTGGTAGGTCTGGGTTATAACGCTTTTGAGTTTCCTCAACTGAGCTAAAGTCCATGCTCAAATCAACTTGAGCTGTATAGTTTGCAAGCCCAACAACCGGTATTAAAATACTGTCTATTTTTTCAAGATACTCTTGTTCGCGCTTACGTTCTAAATCGTATTCTTTACGAGAGCGTGCTGCTAATGAGCTTTGCGAACCTGAATTTAATAATCGACCATTTTGGTCAGTAACCGTAACACGTGCAGGCTCTAAGCCTTGTACTGCTGAAGCAATCATATCAACAACAGAGTCTACTTCTTCACGGTCAAGTGAGCGGCCACGCTTAAGTGTTAATACAACAGTAGCGGATGGTTTTTTCTCTCTGCGGGCAAATACGTTTTCTTTAGGGATGGCTAACAATACTTTGGCGCGAGTAATGTTATTTAGCTCTTCAATGGTGCGGGCAAGTTGTTGCTCGCGGCCATGTTTAAGGCGTTCACGCTCCAAGCGTTGGCTTACACCAAAGCCCATATCTTGCATAATTATGTCGGAGCCAGATGCAGGGCCTTGCTCTAACCCTTCGCGGGTCATTAGCAATTTAATGTTTTGGTATTCGCTTTCATCAACCGATACAACATTGCCATCTAGTTGGTATTCAATTTTTTGCGCATCTAAAAAGTCTAATGTTTGAATAAGCTCTTCTGTTTGCATTTTGCCTAACGGACGCATATCTGGCTGACGAGCCCAAATAATAATAAAAATCGCGATAGCTAAACAAATAGCCAATGCTATAACCAATGTTACTTGGCGCAATACATCAACACCATTTAAAGCACTTAAGTAGCCTGACTTTTGTTCTTGTTGATCATCACCACCACTTTGGTCAATACCGCCACCAGCAAGTGCTAGGTCTGTAGATTGGTTAGATTGCGCCACAATAATTCTCCACTACCTAATTAAACAGGCATGTTCATGATTTCTTTATAAGCTTCAACAAGTTTATTACGAACCTGTACTGTAGCCTCAAAAGCAACTGACGATTTTTGAGAAGCAATCATCGCCTCAGCAAGAGATACACTTCGATCCCCCATCTCAACTGCTGTTACTTTTTGCGCGGCATCTTGTTGTAACCCGTGCACTGAATTTATTGCATCACTTAGCATGTCGCCAAATTGTGCTGTAGAAGTAGACTGCACCTGAGTTGGCAGTTTATTAGTTTGATTATTACGGCCGGCTTCTAAAGCCATTGATTGCATTTCTTGAAATACAGCACTGTTTTGAATTTTCATAATTTATCTCTGACACGCAGTGAACTCTTATAAGTAATAAAGCACAAAGC
>NZ_JACJDN010000328.1:0-4392 GCF_014163565.1 Pseudoalteromonas sp. SR45-5
CAAAAAAAAAACCGCTTAATAAGCGGTTTTTTTATGTCTGTATTTTACTTTACATATATTCGAATACTTTAATTACACGCTCTACGCCAGATACATTTCGGGCAATGTTTACAGCTTGAGTAGACTCAGAGTCAGATACTAAACCCATTAAAAATACTTCAGCGTTTTCAGTAACTACTTTAATGTTATTACTGCTAATGTCTTTTGCTGTTAGTAGCTGAGCTTTTACTTTAGAAGTTAACCAAGAGTCATGCGTTTGTGTAGTAATGCCAATATTTGAGCCAATACGAATTTGGTTATGTATCTTACGAATACCTGAAACGCCCTCAATGGTACGCTGTGCTTCGTTTCTCATTTCTTCATTAGATACTTGGCCTACAAGTAAAACAATACCGTTAACGCTTACAGCGCTTATATTGGCAAACTTTTCAAGGCGTTCTACTTCGCTAAGTGCAATACTCGCTTTTATTTCAATATTGTTATCGTCAATTTGAGAGCCAATGGTACGGCGATCGTTCGCTGCAGTTACTGCACTGGCTGTACCTGCAACAACAGCAGCTGCGCAGCCTTGTAGTAATACAACAGTACCTAAAACAATAAGAGAGCGTTTAAACATAATTTTCATCCTGAGGGAAAAGCGTTAAATCAACAAGTTCGCTTAAACAATGTAAGTTAACTAAATGGGATTCGATAATGCGGCTAGGGCGTTTAGATGGGGATCTAATTTCAACATCGTTAGGGCCAAGTAGGCCAACCAACTCGCCACCATCATCACCAACCATAACTATGACCTTCATATCTTTAGTTAGTGCAGCTTCAACGGCAGAAATAACATGTTTTTCGTTACCGTTAATAGCCAGTACAAGCAATAAATCACCTTGCTGGGCAAAAGCGCGGACTTGACGAGCAAATGTATCGTGATCGTCTACCTGAGTACTTTGCCCAAGATTAACGTTTTCTTGCGATAGAGCAATTGCAGGTAAGCAGGGACGCTCGGTTTCATAGTGATTAACCAATACACCCGCTATATGCTGAGCGAGCATGTGGCAATTTGCAGTACCGCAGCAAATGAGTTTATTTCCGTTGATCAGACTTTGTGCAATAGTAAATGCAGCTGACTCAAGCGCACTAGGTAGCACTTCACCAGCAGCGATTTGAACTTGAATGCTTTCTGTAAAAATTTCTTTAATTGTGTCTTGCATAGCCTACCAATAATTTATCTTTGTATTTGCGTTTAAAATACATTTTTAAGCCAATTAATATTAGGAGATGCTTCTCCTGTAATGGCTACATAATCAATTCTTAGTGCTTGGTTAGTTAAATTTTTAGCTGCTAAGTAATGATAAATACTACGTTTTAATCGAGCTTGTTTTTGTGGGCTAAGTGCATAGTTGGCACCGCCACGGGCATTATTTTTGCGAAACTTGACCTCAATGAATACAAGGGTATCGCCTTCTTTCATAATGACATCAAGCTCGCCAAAGGGGCAGTAATAATTACGTTCAATGGGTGTTAAGCCCTGAGTAACTAAGTATTTTTGCGCTTCAAGCTCATAATACAGGCCTTTTTCGCGACTATTGTGCCACAGCTCTTTAAACCACGACATGCCGCCCCCTTAACTTAATAAAGTTTAATTTATAGTTTGTATATCACCCGCTGATTGCATAAACAATGGTACCGGGCGTTGTGTTTCTAATTGCACAGGCTTAATGCGACGGTTTGTATATTGAGCCCAGTCGAGCATACGTTCTATATGGCCACTGGTATTAACAGATAACTTACCGCTTAAGCCACTATATTGATTGCCTGGCATTACGCTTAACTGTCTAATGTCATGTAATATTGATACTGCATCGTATGCCATTGCAAATAAGCGTTGGCTAATATCAATTTGCTCTGGCCATAGAGAGTTGTACTGTTGGCGTAAATTATGTTGTTTAATTTGTGAATCAAGCATCCACGGTAATTCAGTGAAGTATAGGCCGTCTAAGTCGCCTTTGTCTGTACTGTCAATTTGTTTACTATGACTTTTAGAGCTTGCATAAAGTGGAATGCGATCAGCAAATGTACTGACGTTTACATCAAGGTAAGGTTTAATTAAGCGAGTTTCTATTGCATCACCCAAAATATAAATAACGTCTATATCACTGCGTGAACGCGTTTCGTTTTCTACTTCTTGCTTAAATAATGCTTTAACTGTTTGTATGCGATCTTTTGACTTATCAACTTCTAATAAGCTGGTAATTGTGTTCGGCATATCTTTTTTATCGTTATAAAAACCGATTTGTGGCTTGGTTTCGCTGTAGCGTTGCCACTGTAGGTTAAAATAATCAACTAAACGTTGGCCATTTGCATTATTTGGCGCAAGCAGCATAGGCTTTTGATAGCCCTTAGTTAAAAAGTGTTCCAGAGCTTGTTGTACTTCGTGCTCAGGGTTTAATGCAAAGTAATAATGCTGAAGCGAAATGCGCTCACCATCAAAGGTGTTTAAATGCAGTACCGGAGTATCAATAAGAGTTTGTGCATTGGCTAGTTTATCAATATTTGCTTTAAGTAGAGGACCAATTACAAAATCAGGCTTTATTTCTTCAAGTTGCGCTGCGATTTCCTCAGTGCTTAGGTTTTCATCAATAAAAATAGTGTCGTTGATAGTTTGCGTATCAAGTGCAGCTAACACACCGGCTTTAAGCGCATCACCTAAGCGTTCGTTAGGGCCTGATTGTGGAAACAACACAACTAAACGCTCTATATTAATAGGGGCGAGCTCAGTAAGCATTTCGTCTTGTTCAGGTAATACAGAAAAAGCCGGATGCCCAATATAGCGCCTGCGCCAATTATTAATTGCTTGGTCTAGCTCCACGCCACTACTTGCATATACTTGATAGTATAGACCAAGGTTTACCCAGCCTTGCTGGATAACCGAACCACGGTTAAAACGTTCAAGCGCATATGAAGAGAGCTGTTTTAAGTTATCCCACAAATTTTGATTGAGCTGAGGGATTTCTATATTGTTTTTTGTGGCTGTTTCAGAAGCTCTAAAGAAATAGGGGGCAGCTTTTTTAGGAAAATTTTGCGATGCATAAATACTGGCTGTTAAAAACTGATGCCATGCAAAATGCTCAGGTTGAGTAAGTTGTCCGTCTAGCGATTGCAAAATCACTAAAGCTTGATCATTCTTATTCTGTTGTTTTTGTGCAAATGCAATATAAAGACGGTTTTGGATTTGATCAACACTTGCGGTTAATTCAAGCTCATTACCAATTTTTTCTAACAAAGGCCAGTTTTGCTCACTAATTGCAGCATCACGGGCACTATACAATAACTGTATTTTATCGGCACCTTGGCGGTTTTGCGCCAATTGGTAGATAGATTGCGCACTGGTTGCCTGATTTTGCAGTGCATTAGTGCGGTTACTTACGTTATCGCTGTTTTTAGTTGGTTTTTCGGTTGTGCTACACGCCGATAACCCTGACAATATAATTAATAGACTAACTAGTTTAAGTCGCACAATGATTTCCCAATACGTTAACGCGATTTGCTTATATTACTGACTGACGCAGGAGACCTCAATGTTAAATGAGGAGAATTCACAGAAAATTGGCACTCTTTACATTGTTGCCACCCCAATTGGCAATTATGACGACTTAAGTCACCGTGCCATTGCGACATTATCGCAAGTTGACTTAATAGCTGCTGAAGACACTCGCCATACCGGCAAGCTACTTAGCCACTTTGGAATTAAGGCAAAAACGTTTGCATTACACGACCACAACGAAAAGCAAAAAGCACAGCAAATTATTGATCAACTTAATCAAGGTTTAAATATTGCTTTGGTATCTGACGCTGGTACACCGCTAATAAGTGATCCCGGGTACGCGGTTGTAAATCTATGTCGCGAACAAGGCGCTCATGTTACACCTGTTCCAGGTGCATGTGCTGCAATTACAGCCGTATGTTGTTCAGGCTTACCAACCGACCGTTTTCAGTTTATTGGTTTCACGCCAGCTAAAAGCAAAGCTCGCCAAGACTTTTTTACCGAAGCTGTTAACTCAGGCATTACCAGCATAATGTACGAAAGTACGCACCGTATTATGGCAAGCCTTGATGATTTAGCACTAGCACTTGGCGACGATCAACACGTTGTGTTTGCTAAAGAGCTAACCAAAACCTTTGAAACATTTTTTAATGGTAGTGTAAGTGAGCTTAAACAGTTTTTAACAGATGATCCTACCAAGCAGCGCGGCGAAATAGTGCTGATGCTTGCGGGCAAACCAAAGCAAATAGACGATGTTCCGCCTGAAGCGCGCAAAATGTTGGCACTTCTTGAAAGTGAAATGCCAATGAAAAAAGCCTGTGGCGTTGTAGCCGAATACTTTGGTATGAAGAAAAACG
>NZ_JACJDN010000329.1:0-4392 GCF_014163565.1 Pseudoalteromonas sp. SR45-5
ACATCAAATTTGGTTGCTAAAAACATATAATCGTTAGCACTACGCGGGCCTGAGCATAACGCCATAAAATCAATCATCAAGGCATTATCTGCTTTTAATAAATAGGGTAAATCGCGGCCATGCACAGTAATTGTATTGCTACATGTTACTACTGGATACGAAGCTAAAAACTCATTTTTAAAATCGTGTTTAGGTAAATTAATAAAATAGTGACGACTGTTTTTACCATATCTAAAGCGGTGATCGTCCTCCCCTGCCACGTTAATTATATGGCAATGGTTATTAATTAAATCGATAGTAGGTAAAAATCGCGCCCGTTGTAGGCCGTTGTAATAAAGCTGCTCTGGCTTTGCGTTCGATGTGGCCACCAGCACAACACCTTGTTCAAACAACGCATTGAACAATCTGGCCATAATCATGGCATCGCCAATGTCGCTCACAAAAAATTCGTCAAAACACAGTACTCGAATATTTTTAGCCCACTGTTTTGCAATTAGAATGAGTGGATTTTTTTGACCTTGTAGCTGCGAAAGTTGGGTATGCACTTGTGCTATAAAATGATGAAAATGCAGTCGCTGCTTTTGCTCAATAGGTAGGTTTTTATAAAATAAATCCATTAACATGGATTTACCGCGCCCTACGGGTCCATATAAATAAATGCCTTTTATTAAGGGCGCTTTTTGCCACCATGATGTGTGAGCTTGAAGTTGCTCGCTTAGCGTATTTAAAGCTTCCACCGCATTTTGCTGCGCAGCATCAAAACACAGTTCACCTGTGTCTATTTTTGCTTGGTAAAGGCTTAAAATTTGTGTGCTGTGCACTGTCATGGTATTTCACTATCGGCTATAATCGCGCCCATTGTAGCCGACTAAAAATGTGAACCAAAATGAAATTCCCTTGCCGCTTAGATAAATTTATTAGCCACTTAGCTGAAATACCGCGCACGCAAGCTCGCGCCAGTATTAAGCGAAAAGAAGTAAGCGTTAATGGCGAAGTAATCACATCACATAATTTTCAGCTAGCCCAGCAAGATGAAGTACTGCACCAAGGTACGCCTTTGGTATTTTTAGGTAAGCGCTATTACATGCTAAATAAACCTGTTGGCTATGTATGTGCCAACAGTGACGAGCTTCATAAAACTGTTTTTGACTTACTTGATGAGCCAAATATGAGCGACTTTCACGTAGCAGGTCGCCTTGATATAGATACCACCGGGTTAGTTATTATTACTAATGATGGCGATTGGTCACATAAAATTACGTCGCCTAAAAGCAATAAATTTAAAACCTACCTAGTAGAAACTCAAGAGCCTATTACCGATGAAGCACTTGAGCAATTACGTACAGGCGTCATGCTGCATAACGAAAAAGATTTAACCCGCCCAGCTATTGCCGAACGACTTGCTAATTACGGACTGCGTTTATCAATAAGTGAAGGAAAGTATCATCAAGTTAAGCGTATGCTTTACGCGGTAGATAACAAAGTGGTTGAGTTACATCGCGAGCAGATTGCGGGGATTACCCTAGATGAAAACTTGGCCAGTGGTGAATATCGATTATTAACACCCGAAGAAATTAAGTTATAAAAGCGCTTTAAAGGAGCCTAAGTTTGGATATACTAGGGCGTGTTGAGCTTTGTGGATTGAAATTTGTTCAATCTAGGGGCGATTTAATCGCGGCGCGAGGTTTGTAACCTAGTGGGCTAAGTAAAAATCGAGCAACAAAGAGTTAATCTCCCCTAGAAAGAACCCAAAGGGCAGAGCATGTTTGGCATTTATGCTGCGTTATCGCCTAATTATGGGGAATAACCACACTACATAGGCTCTGCCTTGCCTAAAAACCAAACATACTACTGCAAATTCAACCACCAACGTTCAACACGCCCTAACTAAAACAATATAGCCAAACTTTTACTTGAGCCTGTTGGCTTGCTCTACTAAAATAGCGCCCTTCAAAATTACTAAGGTCGGCCGTGTTAGTTAACTACAATCCCCCTATGAGTCCGTATTTAACGATACTTTTTCAGGATGACGACTTACTGATAGTTAATAAACCAAGTGAGTTATTAACTGTCCCAGGTAAAGATCCTAAACATGCCGACAGCTTAATTAATCGTGTTAATCGTGTTTTTCCAACAGCAAGAATAGTGCACCGCTTAGATATGGCGACTTCTGGCATACTGTGCCTTGCCATGAATAAAGCAGCGCACAGACATTTAAGTATGCAGTTTCAAGAGCGCGAAACAGCTAAACGTTACATAGCACGTATATTCGGACATCTTGAAGCTGAAACAGGATCAGTAGATTTACCCCTTATTTGTGATTGGCCTAATCGCCCTAAACAAATGGTTGATCACGACAGAGGTAAACCTTCACTTACGCATTTTAAAATACTTGAGCGTGAAGAAAATGCAACCCGTGTAGAGCTAACCCCCATAACTGGTCGCTCGCATCAGTTACGTGTGCATATGTTAAGCCTGGGTCATCCTATTTTAGGTGACAGGCTTTACGCCCACAAAGAGGCACTTGCTGCAGCTCCTCGCTTACAGTTACATGCTCAAATGCTGCAGTTGAAGCACCCAACCACTGAGCAAGTACTTACTTTTGAAGCCGAACCTGAATTTTAACTGGCTCAAATACTTCGTAAATTATTAAACTTTTAGATAACCTTGCCGATACCTAACTAATTGTCATTAGTTAGGTGCGTTATGCTATTTACACGGTTTTTAAAAAGGGCTTTTTATATACAGCTCAGCTGTGCCCTACTTTTAGCTAACCCCGCCTACGCGGCTGAACATATTGCCCCACCTAGTTTATCAAATATTGAAAATAGCGACATTGAGCGACTACTGCCAAGTGATGAAATAAAGCCAATATTAGCGGGTGAAACAGAATTTTTAAGCCTTTACAGCGAGTATATGAGTAGTAATTTTAGAGGTATCGTAATACTTATACCCGATTGGCACTCTTCACCTACCAATAATTCAGGTATGAGCTACTTGCGTAAAGAGCTTAATAATTTAGGTTACAGCACCTACGCAATGACAGTACCCGACATTGACTGGCAAGCAAGTAAAATGGCCAAAGCTACGCCTAATGAAGCAGAAACAGCGCCTAGTAAAGCCGATGAGCCTGCATCACCCGGCACAGCAACAAACGCACAATCACAGCCTGCAAAAATAAAAGAAGAACCTCATTACGTTAATCCAATTGAAAAAGTAACTGACGACATACTTGATGACTATAAAATAAATCTCATTTCTCGGTTTAATGCGCTGTATCAAACCGCTATGGAAGATTCGAGTAATATAGTGGTTATTGCACAAGGCACAAGTGCGGGTGTGTTGTTGGAGTACTATGCAGATTTTCCAGATGAGAGACTAGATGCGTTTATAAGTTTAAGCAGTTACTTACCTAATACTAAACGTAACGAAAATTTGAGCCAAACAGCGTCACTTGTTACACCCGCCTTGCTTGATATTTACTATGCAAATGACAGCACAGACATTTTAATGAGCCTTAAAAATCGTCAGCGCTGGGTTAACCGAAATGCAAAATTTGATTACCGCCAACGCCAATTGTTTGGCCTGCGCGATCAACCTGGTCAACACGCACGCCTAACAAAAGAAATAGACGGGTTTTTACGCCGACTTTTTTAAATACTCATAAGCGGCTTGAATATCTTGGCTCTTTTTAACTGCCAATTCCATCATGTGCTTTGGTAAGCCTTGCGATACTAATTTATCTGGATGATGTTGCGACATAAGTTTGCGGTACGCTACTTTTATATCACGCTGCGTTGCATCGCTATTTAAGCCTAATAACGCCAATGCTTGCGCACGGTTCATATTATTATTTGGCGGTACATGATGGCCAGAACCCTCACGGTAACTACTACTTTGACCTTGGCTTTGTTGCTGTTGATTAAAGCGCTGTTGTTGCTTTCTAAAGTTAAACTCAGCTTGATAACGTTTTAATACAAATGCAAAGTGTGTTTTAGAAATGCCTAGCTGTTTACTTACTTCTGCTAATAATTGCTTTTCTTGTTCGGCTAATACCCCGTCAGAAAACGCCATTTGTATTTGTATTTCTAAAAACAACTGTATTAGATCGTTTCGTTTAGCAAAGCGTTCTTTAAAATCGTGTACGGTTTCTTTAAGTGAAAAGTCGCCCTCTTTACCTGACTGAAATGCATGTTGTGCTTCGCGGCGTTCTTCGCCCTTTAAGCCCATTTCGTCCATGAACAAGTTAGCCGCTTTTATGTGTATTTCGCTCACTCGGCCATTCGATTTTGCAATGTGCCCCATGACAGCAAAGCAACTTGAAAAGAATAAAGCTTGGCGCTCGTGAACATCGTCACCACTAAATAAGCTAGAAAAACCGCCTGCTTTATC
>NZ_JACJDN010000032.1:0-14222 GCF_014163565.1 Pseudoalteromonas sp. SR45-5
AATATCAAACACTTCTATATTCTGCGTAAAAATACAGTAATCGATTGAACCAAAATAGGAACTCAGCTATGGTTTGTTTATCAATAAAACAAATTTAAAAACGAGTTAATCTACAGGCTCGTTATACGCCAGAGATTGGAACCTGATGCTTTTATTACACGGAACAGCTGAGTTTACAGAAGAAAATGGACGTTTCGAAAAGGGAAAACGATATGCATTTAATATGTTTTCCAGAGATGAGAATTTAAAAGAAATAATCGAGGATGTTGCGCTTTATCTTGGCGATTTGGGCTGGAATGAAATTGACGTTAAAAAAACTGGAAAAGTGGCAAGTGATGCAGAAATTACAAAACCTTTGCTTCAGCAAGCCTTTAACTATGCTAAAGAGAACAGATTTAGTGTTATTACTTACCAAGATCCGGTAGATGAAGAATTGAAGCTTTAGGTATGACGTATAACAAAAAAATTAAGTTCGCTCGCTGCGCGGGCTGGGACGCAAACATGTGGGCTGCTCACTTCGTTCGGATTTTAGCCCACATGCCTGCGCCCCTTATTTAAAGGTTATACGTACTGGAGAGTTTTGTGCTAGATGAAATTATTTCTCAGCTTAAAGATAAAAAGTCACCTAAACGACGCTCTGCGGCTAAGAAATTACGCAAACTTAAAAATATCGATGCAGGCCCTTTTCTATTAAGTGCTTTGGAAGAAGAACTTAAAGATTTGCGTACTTGGGAAACTCAGTACCAAATGGTTATGGCCATTGGTGAATGCGGCTATAAACCTGCCCTAGATTTCCTTCAAGCACTGGGACACCGAAAATTCGAAGCAACAATGGTCTATGTTGCTATCGGTGATGCAATCCAAAGATTATCAATGAAAAATGAACAGGATGTTACAGCGGTATTTTATGCCATAGATTCAGGTAACGATATGCTAGTTGACGGAGCTATTCGAGCAATGGCAATGCTCAAGATCGTTCCAGTAGATCTACATATAGAAAAAATAATTAATTATGTTACCGCTCAAAACAAAAATGATGGAATGCACTTTTGGGTATTAGCTGCTGCTCCTGGTTGGTCAGGTAAAAAGATTGAGGAATACTTGGTTTTCTGCGCAACTTCAAAACGTGACGAAATAACTAATGCCGTTGAGTTAGCTAGAAAACAAAAATATAAAAATTGGTCTCCGTTGTAGCTACGTATAACAAGTACGTAAACCAGACCAGAAATGCGTCGCTCAATTTGTGTATGGGCTGCGCCCATTTTCACACAAACTGCCCGCCACATTTCTGGCTGGTTACGTAGGCGTTATATTTTAAGGATGATTCGTGCGTAAATTTCTAACAATATTAATTTGTTCAACTTTAATCAGCTGTGCGTCGACTCAAGTAGATCAAAATGCAGACCAGACTGTTTATCAACTTGATCAAGTTAATGCTCCTTCTAAATGGATTGTTCATATCTCTCCCATGTACCCTAAAAAAGCGTTGGAAGAAAAAATTGAGGGTTGGGTAAAAATGTCGGCCGTTATAACTGAGAATGGTAAGGTGACGGAGATCAAAGTTTTAGATTCTCAACCCAAAGGTTTATTTGAAAAAGAAGCTGAACGAGCTTTTGGTAAATGGCTTTATAAACCTGCGCTTTTAAACGGTAAAACTGTGAAAGTATACCGAGAAGAAACAGTTGAATTTAAAATATAACAAGCAATTCAACAAGGACTAAAAACAGCGGGCTGTTTCGCTTCGCTTACATTTTAGCCCACTATTTTTAGCCTGTTAATATGGGCGTTAGTTGCCAAAAGGAATTGAGTATATGGAAATATTTCACGCCACAATAGAAGATGCAGAATGTTTACTAGAACTTCAGCGCGTAGCTTATCAATCAGAAGCTGAACTGCATAATGACTTTAATATCCCGCCTTTAACTCAAACGCTTGATGAACTGAAAGCAGACTTTGAGAAGAAAATCATTTTGAAAGTTGTTGATAACGGTAAGTTATTGGCAAGCGGTCAAGCTCGCTTAGAAGCTGGTAGTTGTCATATTGGACGCATGGCGGTATGGCCTGAACTGCATGGCCAGGGTGTTGGCTCTAAGTTGCTTTCTTCACTTGAAACTGTATTTCCAGAAGCTAATCGTGTCGAGCTTTTTACAGGGGAGTTTAGTGCTTCAAATTTAGCGATGTATAAACGCCGTGGTTATTCTGAGTTTAAAACGGCAAAGCTGGGTAAAACGAGAGTTGTATTCTTAGAACGCAATCTAAAAAGCAGCTAACAAGCTTTTATTAATGCCGAATATTTTCCCTTCATTCTATCTAGACGGTATTTAGAATTAACAACCATCAGGTTTAATACCATTAGCATTAAACCTGACAGCCCGAACTCAACCAAGCAACATTTAATTAGTCGGCATTAAATAAATCTCGCGTACGCTGTTGCGCTGGTTTGCTTCGATGGCAAAGAGTACGGCGTCGGCTACATCTTGTGGGTCGAGTTTGTCGGGCTTTGCTTCATCAAAAAATGGGGTGTTTACCATGCCTGGTGCTATGGTGGTACAGCGGCCGTTCCATTCGCTCATTTCTTCCGCTAAGTTTTGTCCAAACCCGTAAGCAAACCATTTAGTTGCACCGTAAATAGAGCCTTTTATTGGCTTACGGCCAGCAGCTGAGCTGGTTAATATAAAGTGGCCTTTATTTTGGCGTAAATGCGGCAGTGTTAGTTTTGCAGTCCACAGTAGGGCTTTAATGTTTATGTCGATCATGGTTGACCACTCATCCGGATCGCCTTTTTCGGTGCCAGCGGTTGAAACGCCCATGCCTGCGTTAGCAAAGGCTACATCCAAACGGCCAAACTTTTCAATGCCTTTGGTAACTACGTTTTCAAGTGCGGTAAAGTCTGTGGCATCTGCAGCTACGCTAAGTGCGTTATTTGAGCCTAATGATTCAACTAATTTAGTTAATTTGTCTTCGCTTCTGGCGGTTAAAATGACTTTGTGGCCATTGTTAACCAGCGTTTTTGCGGTTGCTTCGCCAATACCGCTTGAAGCACCTGTAATGAGGACTATTTTTTCTTTCGCCATGATTATTTCTCCTATGTTTACATATTCAAAATTATGAGAATAGTTTTACTAATGAGTGGGTCTTAAATGTATTTCTCTGATGTTATTGCGCTGATTTGCCTCAATGGCAAATAACACAGCATCGGCAACATCTTGCGGGTATAACTTGTCAGGTCTTGCTTCATCAGTAAAAGGGGTATTTACAGCGCCTGGGGTGATGGTTGTACAGCGCCCATCCCACTCACTAATTTCTTGTGCTAGGTTTTGAGAAAAACCATAAGTAAACCATTTGCTTGCACCGTATATAGAGCCTTTAACAGCTCTGCGACCAGTTGCTGAGCTAGTAATAATAAAGTGTCCTTTGCTTTGGCGTAAATGCGGCATTGTTAGTTTTGCAGTCCACAGTAGGGCTTTAATGTTTATGTCTATCATGGTTGACCACTCATTGGGGTCGCCTTCTTCAACCCCTAAAGTGTCTAGCCCTTTACCTGCATTAGCAAAGGCAACATCTAAACGACCAAATTTTTCAATGCCTTTAGCAACTACGTTTTCAAGCGCGGTAAAGTCGGTTGCATCTGCGGCTACGCTAATGGCGTTATCTGAGCCCAACGATTCTACTAATTCAGTTAATTTATCTTCGCGTCTAGCGGTAAGTATTACTTTATGACCATTGTTAACCAGCATTTTTGCGGTTGCTTCGCCAATACCACTTGAAGCGCCTGTTATGAGTACTATTTTCTCTTTTCCCATAGATAACCTCTTTTGTGAACATTGAAAGCTTAAAATAACCATACCAATAAACGATTAACCTATATTGAATAGGGGCTATAAATTAGCTGTAAATAGGTGGGCTCTACGTATCAAAAACCATAGTTTTAACGGTATTTTTAAAGTTGAAATAAGTGATTAAAAAAGATAGGTTTAAATTTTTTATTCTATATACTCGCGCCACTTCTTTTGAAGTCGGTTTTTATTAGATTTAACCATTATTTTGCTGAGTTTCAGCCACATTTATCGGAACAAACATGAAAGATAAGCTTTTAGCGTTTTGGCAAAGCCATTCAGAAACAATCATCACTTTAGGGTACAAAGTGATTTTAGCGTTGGTGATTTTAGTTGCGAGTGCCTTAATTGCACGCTCGGTTAAAAAGGCGATTAAAAACTCTAAATCGCCATTAAAAAGGGTAGATAGTACGCTACTCCCGCTTTTATCGAGTATTGCTGGTTATTTAGTTTATATAATTGGCGGGCTATTTATTTTAGATATTTTTGGCGTTAATACGGCAAGCTTAATTGCGCTAATGGGCGCTGCAGGTTTAGCGATTGGTTTAGCCCTTAAAAATACGCTGAGCAATATTGCTGCGGGTATTATGCTGCTAATACTCAGACCTTTTAAAATAGGCGACTTTGTTGATGCCAGTGGCACGCTTGGTACTGTGAGTGAAATAAACCTGTTTACCACGATTTTTAAAACCACCGACGGTCTTTATATAGCATCGCCTAACGGCAAAGTATGGGGTGGCAATATTAAAAACTTTACCCGTAACGGCAAAAGACGGATGGACATAGTGGTGGGTATTTCGTATGCCGACTCTATTGATGTTGGCTTAAATGTACTTAAAGAATTAGCAGCATCAGAGAGCCGATTACTTGCAGAGCCTGCTCCTAAAGTAATGGTGACTTCAATAGGCGAAAGCGCAGTAAACATTCAATTACGTGCGTGGGCTGTTAATGGTGATTATTGGCAAACCGTGTGGGATTTAAATAAACGTGTTAAAGAAGCAATTGAAGGCGCTGGGCTGAGTATTCCGTTTCCGCAGCGTACGCTGCATTTATCGGAGTCGATGGCGTCGGCAATAACTGTTAACAAAGATGCTTAAATATGTATTAACATAAACATAAACATAAACATAAACACAAATAAAAATAGCGAGTCTTGGCTCGCTATTTTGTATTCGTCTTTGTGTAGGCTGAGGTATTAACCTTCTAATTGAAAGTCGTACACTGAACCTAAATTAAGTAATTGCGTTAGCTCATCAAGTGCTTGGTAGCTTTCGGTGAGTAGGGCTGAGTCTGCAAAGTCACTTGCGCCTAATTTGTCGCGGTAGTTACGTTTTGCCCAGTCACACAGTTGTGTGTATTTAGTATCAGTTAAAATAACCTCTGGGTTTACTGCTGCAAGTTCTTGTTCGTTAAGGGCTACACGTAAACGCAAGCAAGCTGGGCCGCCGCCATTTTGCATACTTTGGCGTAAATCAAAAAACTGTACTTGGTTTACTGGGTTATCAGCCATGATCATTTCTTCAATGTAGGCGTTAACTGCGCTGTTGCGTTTACACTCTTGTGGTGCCACTAACAGCATTGAACCATCTTCAAGGCTCACTAGCTGGCTGTTAAATAAATAGCTACTTACAGCGTCGGTAATGCTTACTTTATCGGTAGGTACTTCAATAATGTAAAATTCTTTATTGCCCACATACGCTTCGCGAATATCTTGCAGTGCCAAAGCTTGGTTTAAAAATGCTTGCTGGTGGCACAGTAATACATTGGCGTTACCTACTGCAATTACATCATTATGAAACACACCTTGGTCTATTACGTCTGGATTTTGCTGTAGTAAAATTTGGCTTGAATCTTTTAAGTTATGTAAGCGACAAATTGCTTCTGAGGCTTCGAGTGTTTGCCTTGCAGGAAATTTAGCTGGTTTTGGTAATTGACTATTAAACGCGCTGGCACCAAATACAAACATTTCAAGGCCTTGCTCGCCGTGGCTGTCACAAAAACGAGTATGGTTTGCTGCACCTTCGTCGCCAAAAAAGCCTTGGTCGGGTAAATGGGTATGATGCGCAAAGTATTTGTCGTTATTAAACATCGCTTTTAATAAGCGCGTAGTGGTTGCAGGCTCTAATGAACGATGAAACTTATTATTTAAATTAGCTGAAGTAAAATGTACTTTGCCGTCGGTTGTATCAGGAGATGGCGATACCGTAGCGGCATTGGCTGTCCACATTGCTGACGCTGAATAACACGCGCGTAATAAAATAGGATCTGCTTTAAATGCTTTGTGAATTACTTGTGCATCGTTACCGGTAAAGCCTAAGCGGCGTAGTACGTTTAAGTCGGGGCGCGCATGAGGGGCAAATACACCTTGAGTTAGGCCTTTGTCGTGCATCGCTTTCATTTTTTCAAGGCCTTGCAGTACTGCCTCTTGAGGATTTGAAAAGCTTGCTGCGTTATTTAACGAGGCAACATTACCATACGATAAACCAGCGTAGTTGTGAGTAGGGCCAACTAAGCCATCAAAATTAACTTCCAAAGCGTGCATACACGTTCCAACTAAAAATTTTCAATAGGATGCAACAATACAACGCATTAGGGCTGCTTGCAAAGTTATAAACGCAGTGTTTTTACTAATTTTTTCGACGTTTTTAAATGTGGAGTTTATTACAATGGGTTGTTTTTATATTGAACGATTAATTTGAAGTTTAATTAAAATGTACACATAAATTTCATAGTGTGCAAAAGCTTAGCCTAAAGTAGGTTTATACATTTAAGCTTTATGCCAAGCCTTTACACAATACGATGTTACTTAACATAGACGCGCTCTTTATCAGCGGTGGTATGGGTATTTGTTGGATCATTAACTTGCCAAACGCTAATATCTAAACGCCATAAAAGGTAAAGGGTATGGTATAAGTTGAACATGGTTTTTCCTTGGTATTTTCACTGAACACATCAGTTTATTGGAAGAAGTATGCCAACATTAACTTGAATATTTTATGAATAGAAATCAGGTATTTAGTATTTAAGTGTAAATACGTACTAAAGGATTAGCACCAAAGCGGTGAAGTATTTTTAAAATATGCACCAGTGTGGTGTGTTTTTAACAAAAAGCCCTGCAACTATTGGGTCACTTAAATGTGCAAGGCTTTTTAAAAAATACAGTCACTTAAAAAGAAAATTAGCGGCCTACTTTTCCTTTTACTAAAGGCTCGAACGACATTACTTTAAACTTACCGTGGCTTTGATTTTTGCCATTATTAAGTACAGGCGAATTATGTAAATCGTCAACGGTAAAGTATATTTTATGATCGGCTCCGTAACTAAAGCCATCAGGCCAGCTTAAGCGTTCGTCCTTAAATAATACTTCGTAGTTGCCAGTGGGTTTAACTACGCCAATTGCGCCATTGGTTATGTCGGTTACATATACGTTACCGCCGCCATCAACAATAATACCGTCTGAAATTGGCTTAGTGCCGTAACGCGTAACTTTGTCTTCAAGTACTTTACCCGAAAGGCTATCGTTATTTATATCGCTGGTGGCAATGCGGTAAACCGACGTGCCCGACATTGAGCCAAAGTAAAGCCAGTCTTCGTTAGGGTCAAGCGTAATAGGGTTAACACCTAAGCGGGCTGGTTGTCCGCCAAGGCTCATTATGCGCCCATCAATAACCATATCGATATTTTCGGCGGTGGTGTAATGGCTATTTTGTAACACTCTGCGTGCGACACCTGTTTTAAGGTTTACCGTAATAATAGCGGCTTGGCTGCCTTGGGCTGTGTCGGCAATGTATACAACGCCATGTTTATTATCGATGACTAAATCGTTTAAAAACGAGGTGTCGGTAATAGTAGGTTTAGCCAGATAAATAATTTTATGCAGTTGCTCTTTGTTTGTATCCCAACCTACTAAGCGCCCAGCGTGATCGGGCCCTGAAGTGTCGAGCATCCATAAAACGCCATCGCTTGATACGTTTATGCCAAGTACGTCGTAAAAACCTTTACCGTTATTGTACGCGTATGCCCATTCTTCATTAGGGTAGGGCTTAGTTGTACCATCGCTTAAAAGCTCCATAATTTTTTGCTTTTGGCCAAAAAAACCATGCACAGATAAAAACTTTCTGCCCGATGGGGTAATAGCAATGTTCCCCGGTGGATGCTGCGCATCAAATGTGGCTACTGTTTTTAAATCAGCATTTTGATTATCGGTATTAGCAGATAAAGCGTTGCTACCTAAAAGAGCCGTGCTACATGCCGCTGCTAATAGTAATTTTTTAATATGAGTCATTTTTAAAACCTTTTAAAACACGTTTATTGTTTAAAAATTAAGAGCCTAATCGGCTAAGTCGTTTACTACTAAATCGAGCAGCTGCATCAACTGTTTCGCTTGTGTTGCATCTACACTATCAAATTTACATAAAATATTTTTAGGAATATCGGCTGCTTTTAACTTAAGTGATTGGCCATGCTTGGTTAGCTGAACTAGGCGTTTGCGTTTGTCGTGCTCATCTTTAATAACAGCCAGTAATGATTTGTCGCTCATTTTTTTGAGTATTTGGGTCATTGCACCGCCATCTATCGCGGTTTTATCTATTAGCTCTGCAATTGTTATTTCGTCTTGCTCCCACAGCGCCATCATTACTACGTATTGCGGATAAGTTAAATTTAGCTCGTTTAAAGGCTCGCGATACGCACGCGCAATGCTGTTAGATGCCATATATAACCGATGACATAACTGATTTTTTAACTTTAATTGCTCAAACGGCATAACGTTATCCTTTATTTCGATACATGGCATTTTAATTTGCATGCAAAGTATTTGCAATCTCTAATTACTTGTTCTATTATTTTGCATGCAAACTAAATTAATTACTAAACTTTGGAGTTCATTATGAATGTATTACAAAACGTAGCTTATACAGCAAAAGCAACTGCAACTGGCGGCCGCGAAGGCGTAGCTAAATCTGATGATGGTCGTTTAGATGTAAATTTATCAACACCTAAAGGTTTAGGCGGAGACGACGGTCAAGGTACTAACCCTGAGCAATTATTTGCCGCAGGTTATGCCGCGTGTTTTATTGGCGCACTAAAATTTGTAGCAGGTAGCGAAAAAATAGATTTACCAAGCGACACACATATTGACTCACAAGTATCTATTGGCGCGATTGAAGGCGGTTTTGGTATTGCAGTAAAACTTGCTGTATCACTAGGTGATATGGATAAAGCTGCAGCGCAGGAGCTTGTAGATAAAGCGCACCAAGTATGTCCATATTCAAACGCAACACGTGGCAATATTGAAGTAGAGCTTTCAGTTATTTAATTAATTGCTAAGTTAACTAATACTGTAATAGCCCAGTGGTTTTGCCACTGGGCTTTTTTGTGCGTGGAGTTTAATAAAAATGAGTCGTTAAATAAACATACAAAAAATCATATATTCACTATTCCATATATTCTGTTTTTGTTTTATTGTATGTGCAATAAAACTGCGAGGACAATATGGAACAATTCAACCCACTTCAATTTTATAAATGCCTAGCGGACGATACGCGTTTAAAAGCAATGCTGCTCATTAGCCATCAAGAAGAGCTATGTGTATGCGAACTGGTTACTGCTCTTGAGCTAAGCCAGCCTAAAGTGTCTCGCCATTTAGCGCAGTTAAGACAATGCGGATTGTTGAGCGACCGTAAACAAAATCAATGGGTTTATTACAGTATTAATAAAGCCCTACCAGAGTGGGCTAAAAATGTATTAACGCAAACGCTTACTGCTAACCCTTCATTTTATGAAAACGATTTAACGCGCTTAAATGTTATGGGTAATCGCCCTGAACGTATTACTAGCTGCTGTAACTAACTTATTAAAGGTATTTAATTATGACTATTAAAGTAGGTATTAACGGTTTTGGCCGTATGGGACGTTTAACTCTGCGTGCAGCAGTTGATTGGCCAGAAATAGAGTTTATTAAAGTAAATGATGTAGCGGGCGATGCTAAAACCCACGCACATTTAATTGAGTTTGACTCAGTACACGGGCGCTTAGCACAACAGGTTTCTAGTGATGATAATAGCTTTAGTGTGGGTAAGCATACGATTGCAGTTACCAACAACAAAGCCATAAACGAAACTGATTGGTCTGATTGCGATGTAGTAATAGAAGCCAGCGGTAAAATGAAAACCACAGAGCTGTTAAATCAATATTTAGCGCAAGGTGTTAAGCGTGTTGTGGTAACCGCACCTGTAAAAGAAGACGGTATTTTAAATGTAGTAATGGGTGTAAACGATGATCTTTATAACCCAAGTGAGCATAACATTGTTACAGCCGCCTCTTGTACTACTAACTGTTTAGCGCCAATAGTAAAAGTACTGCAAGAAAAAGTGGGCATTAAACACGGCTCAATGACTACTATTCACGACATTACTAATACTCAAACGATTATTGATGCCCCTCATAAAGATTTACGACGTGCGCGTTCATGCGGTACAAGTTTAATTCCTACTACAACCGGTAGTGCAACGGCTATTACGCATATTTTTCCTGAGCTTAAAGGTAAATTAAACGGCCATGCCGTGCGCGTACCTCTTACTAACGCATCAATTACTGATTGTGTTTTTGAGCTCGAGCGAGGTGTTACACAAGACGAAGTAAACACGTGGTTTAAAGACGCTGCAAATAACGAGCTACAAGGTATTTTAGGCTATGAAGAAAAGCCGCTTGTATCTATAGATTACAAAACAGATCCGCGCAGCTGCACTATTGATGCGCTTTCAACCATGGTAATTAACAACACTCAACTTAAACTATACGCTTGGTACGATAACGAGTGGGGTTATGCAAACCGTACTGCTGAGCTAATGCTTAAAGTTGCACAAAGTGATTTGGTTTAATCTCGTTTAAAAAGGTTTAACGCTATGTTTGCGCAGTTGGCTAACTTACCGAGCTCTATAAAACAATATTTAATAATTACTGGTAACTATTGGGCATTTACTTTAACTGATGGTGCGCTACGCATGTTGGTGGTGCTGTATTTTCATCAGTTAGGTTATGGCGCATTTGCGATAGCCATGTTGTTTTTGTTTTATGAAATATTTGGGGTGATCACCAATTTAGTAGGTGGTTGGCTTGGCGCGCATTTAGGGTTGAACAAAACCATGAATGTAGGGCTTGGGCTACAACTTGTCGCTTTAGCCATGCTTTGCGTGCCAGGGGATTGGCTAACCGTTGCCTATGTTATGGCAGCGCAAGCACTGAGTGGCATAGCAAAAGACTTAAATAAAATGAGTGCAAAGAGCGCCATTAAGTATTTAGTACCACAAGACGATGCAGGGCAAAGCCAATTATATAAATGGATTGCCATACTTACGGGCTCTAAAAATGCTTTAAAAGGGGTGGGCTTTTTTTTAGGCGGCTTATTACTAACTGTATTTGGTTTTGTAGGTGCACTAATAAGCCTAATTGCATTACTTAGTGTTGCGTGGGTTATTAGTTTAATTTTTTTAAAAGGCGATATTGGTAAAGCTAAAAACAAACCTAAGTTTAAAGAATTATTTTCTAAATCTCGTGCAATCAACTTACTTAGTGCTGCGCGTTTATGTTTGTTTGCGGCGCGCGATGTATGGTTTGTGGTTGCATTGCCGGTTTACTTAGCCGCTCAGTTCAACTGGGATCACTGGTGGGTAAGCGGCTTTATGGCTTTGTGGGTTATTGCTTATGGGCTGGTGCAATCGCAAGCTCCGCGCATAACTGGGCAAAGCGATTCAAATTCACACTCAGTCAAAAAAGCATATTGGTGGGTTGCTTTATTAAGTGGCGTAACCTGTATTTTAGCGTTGTTGATGCAATTTGATATCGCGATACATTTTACGCTTGTAATTGGCTTACTTATTTTTGGTGGTGTATTTGCCGTAAATTCATCACTGCACAGTTACTTAATAGTAAGTTTTGCTAAAAATGACGGGGTGTCGCTCGACGTTGGTTTTTACTATATGGCTAATGCGATGGGGCGTTTGCTTGGTACGGTGCTTTCTGGTTGGGTTTTTCAAGTATATGGGCTTAGTGCGTGTTTATGGGTAAGTGTGTGTTTATTAGTTTTAGCCGCAATTACAACAGCACGGTTAGCTAAACTTTAAAAAACCCAACGTATTGTATTAAATTCAATTTGTTTAACGATATTCATAGCTTCGTTGGTTAGATCTACTAAACTGTATCAGTAGTTTTAATTTAAAGGGTGTAATGAATGCGAGAAATATCGTTAGCAAAAAAGTTACTCTGGCTTAGTGTCGGTAGTATATTTATAACTGTACTAGTGTTATCAGGCGTTTTGTGGTGGCAGTTATCATCAAGTAATAAGCAGTTAGCGACTAAATCTGAAGAGTACATTACTGTAGAAGTAGAAGAAAAGCTTAATGCTCATGCAGCTGGATACGGAGAAAAAATTGCAGGCTTTATTAATGAAGCTTACCGCATTCCTTATTCATTAGCGGCTTTATTAGGTGACGCAGCCAAAAGCGAAACCCTGAGCCGCGATACAGTAGTAAGTATTAACCGCTCGATGTTAGAGCAAAATACTCTGCTTTCTTCTATATATTCGCAATTTGAGCCTAATGCTTTTGATGGGCAAGATTCGAGCTTTAAACAAGGTTACAAACATTCGGTTAATGGTAATGGCACCTTAGAGGTGTATATTACTCGCGACCAAAACGGCGTAATTGAACAGCAAAAAGTAGCTAATGCTGCCGATAAATATATTACCTCTTTAAATGAATTTGGTATTCGTGAAGCGCATTGGTATTTGTGTGCAAAAGACACGCTTAAGCCTTGTATTATGGAACCGTATTTATACGAAATCCCATCGGGCGACTCAGTAATGCTAACTTCGTTAACTGTGCCTATTTTAAAGTCAGGTCAGTTTATTGGTTTAGCTGGCGTTGATTTAACGCTCCCAACTTTTCAGGGCTTAACCGAAAAGCTGTCGAGCGAGCTTTACAACGGCCAAGCAAAAGTAACACTTTTAAGTGATATAGGTTTAATTGTAGGCAGCAGTCACTATAAATCTAAATTAGGCCGCCCATTTAAAGAAGCGGTTAGTAGCAACACTTACAGTGAGCTTGTTAAATTTAAAGGTCAACATGGCCTCTTTAAAACGCCTAGCGAGTATTTAGTCAACTACCCAATTAATATAAAACTAGCTAACACTCAGTGGTCATTAATCATAGAAGTACCTACAGAACTAGCACTTGCAGGGCCTGAAGCGCTAGAAAAAAACATGCAAGAAACAGCAACATCACTCAGATTTATTATTTTAATAACAGGCTTAGTAATTGCTGTGGTTGCTTTTGTTATTATGAAATTAGTAATAGCAGGTGTAATAGCGCCGCTACAACAAATTCAACAACGGGTTGATAACCTCGCAAGTTCTGAAGGTGATTTAACACATACATTACATGTTGATAGCCACGCAGAGCTTATTGCATTAGCTGGTGGGTTTAATAGATTTTTAGCAAAGCTACGTGATTTAATTTCTGAGCTTAAAACGGTGTCTGATCAAACCAAGCAGCAAGGCGAAATAGCACAACACATAGCTATTGATACTAAGCATAATGTGCAATCTCAATTTCAAGAAATTGAAAGTGTGGTAACGGCTATGAACGAAATGAGCGCAACAGCACTTGAAGTCGCCAGAGCATCAGAGCAATCAGCCCAACAAGCCGATGAAATAAATAGCTTGGTAGTGAGCAGTGAGTCGAGCTTATCTTCAGCGATGACGCAAGTTAAAACGATGTCTGAAGAAATTAAAGAAGCTAACCAAGCCGTTGAAAAAGTTGCTTCGCGTAGTAAAGACATTACGCAAATATTAGATGTAATTCGTACTATTTCAGAACAAACAAATTTACTTGCACTTAACGCTGCTATTGAAGCTGCGCGCGCTGGTGAACATGGGCGCGGCTTTGCCGTTGTTGCCGATGAAGTACGTGCACTTGCTTCTAAAACGCGTTCATCAACAGATGACATAAGCCAACTAATTGATAGTTTATTATCTGAAGTAGGTAACGCATCTACCGTTATTGAAAAAGGCGTAGTACGTGCAAAAAATGCCGTTGATGAAACATCAGTAGCTTTTGATGCTCTGCACAGTGTTGTTGTTAAAGTTGATGAAATAACCAACCAAATTACACATATTGCCACCGCTGCTGAAGAGCAAAGTTTAGTGACTGAAGAAATAAACCGTAATTTAACGCTTATCTCTGATGCCGCATCGCAACTTGCTGACTTATCTACACAAGCAGGGGATAGCAGCGAAGCGCTTAATGCACTTGTTGCCCAGCAAGATAATGAACTTAACAAGCTTAAAACGTAACTTACAAATTAAGCTTTAAGCAAAAAAAAATGGCC
>NZ_JACJDN010000330.1:0-4391 GCF_014163565.1 Pseudoalteromonas sp. SR45-5
GCTAAATTATCGCTATATTTTAATGCCTGAGCTTCGGCTCGAGTGTCGTTAATAAGTTGGCTACCGGGTAAAAAACCACTGTCAGTACTTTTCATCAACAACTTAAATTGAGCTAATAAACGCACCTGCTGAGACACACTAAATGTATGCTGAAAATTAAGTAAGTCTTGTTCAAAAATACCGGTACCGCGTAGCAGCTTATGTAAATTTATGTTTCGGCTTTGAGCAAGCTCTACAGCTGACGTAATAAGCCCTTGAGCGCTTAAATATTTGTCGTCTTGGCTAACAAACATGTGCACGGTGCGCTACTTTTAGTTGATGCTTTTTTTGTTGTAATTGACTATGCAGTTGGCTTGTTAGTTTACCTGTACTGCTATGCGTATTACCTTGTATTAAGGCGGTAGTGACATATTGAAACTTTGCTTTTTTAGATGCTTCAACTTTAAATGCACAATGCTTTAGAGCTCCTTTAATTTGTGCCATCAACTCTTTAGCTTGCTGCTCTGTGGTGGCTGGCATCAATACCATAAAGCAATCTCCTGCGTAGCGGCACACTACATCACTTAGTCGGCAATTCATTAACAATAGCTCGCTAATTTCACGCAGTAACCGGTCGCCCTCACTAAAGCCAAACTCACTATTAAAATGCGAAAAATCACGAATATCAATAGCCCCAAGCCAGAGTGGTTGTTTGCTCGTAAGTTGCTCTTTAATTGCAGAATCTAGGTACTGCGCCTTATAAAGACCTGTAACTGAACACACCTTATCGTGCTCACGTAAATGCGCTTCACGGCGGCGTAGCTGACGATTTAATACGTACTGCTCTTGATGCCAATAATACAAACCCACACTCGTTAACAACATGCCTAAAGGTGCTGGCAGAGATTCAATCCAACTGAGCCATTGATGGGCGGGATGCATTAGCCATTCATCAAGTAAATCGAGGGTTGCCGAGAACATAAATAACCCAACACCTATCACTAAGTAAGTGGTTACTTTACCCGGTGGTCTTGAAATTAATAACGCGGCAATCCATACGAGAGTCATTAATACAATACCGCCCTCCCCCATAATATCGAGCCACTGAATACTGGCGTAAGTTTTTAATACACCTAAATAACTACTTAAAAACACAGCGCTAAAAAACATCGCAATAATAGCGTTTATTAATAATCGGTGGCTGATAAAGGGGTTAAATCGCATGTGCGGTATCTCGTTTATAAATGAGTTTTAAAGTTAGTTCATACAAGTTTTTGTTAGCAGGGTCATATTAGCTCAGCTATATGACAACTAAATGATACCTACTTTAAAAACAGCCCTGCACGGTACATAACACCTGACTTTACGAGGAGTGATAAAAGCTCAATACGCTCTAGATATTTCTCAAACACCACTAAATACATGTATTTAGACTAAACACTGTCACATTTACGTAATCAAATATCTTTAGCTTGCTCGCCATATCAAGAAACAACCCAGCAATAACCAAGAGCAAATACAATGAAAGACTTTAAAATAAAAGCACTGGTAGCCGCATTAGCCTTATGTAATTTAACGGCTTATGCAGAAGATGATGCAAAAGAAACCACAAAAAAAGATATCGAAGTTTCTGACAAAATTGTTGTATACGGTGAAATTGGCTACAGAAACCGCTCAGACGAACTCGCACCAACCTTAGAATATTCACAAGAGTACTTTCAACGTTTTGAACCATTGACCGCAGGCGATGCATTAAAACGAGTACCCAGTGTTACATTTTTATCGGATGTGCTTGAATCGGATGGTGCACGTATGCGGGGGTTAAGCCCTGCTTATACAAAGGTGCTTATAAACGGTGAAGAAGTACCTGGCGCTGGTGCCGACCGTTCATTTTTTGTTGACCGAATTCCGGCTGAGTTAATTGAACGCGTTGAAATTATTCGCTCATCAAGTGCTAACCGCTCAGCCGATGCTATTGCGGGCACATTAAATATTGTATTGCGCGATGGTTACAGTTTAGATGGCGGTTACTTGCGTGCTGGTGGCTTGCTTTATGACGATGGTGAATTTAAAGAAAGCTTGGCTGCTGTGTACGGTACTGAATTTGCTGGTGGGCGCTTATTACTTGGTGCAAATTTACAAGGCAGATATAACCCAAAACAAAAAACTAGTTTGCGCTACGGCGATAGCCCTGAAAACAATATAAATTTTCAAACAGAAGAGTTTGATAACCGCGAAGACCAATCAGACACTCGCGATGGCGACGACACATCACTTAACTCCAGCTACGAAATTGTTTTTGACGACGATAGTCAGTTTAATATTAGCGCTATGTGGGTTGATACAGAGCGTACTGAGGATGAACGTTCATTTGAATACAACGACCCAACTGCAACCAATAACGATATTGTAAATGGCGGTAATTTAGAAACAGATAATGCCAATGTTAAATATATTGACCAAACTAATTACAACATCAATACCGCTTATGAATTTCCACTACTAAGCGGCACAAGTAAGTTTAAATTTGGCTTTGCTCGGTTTGAAGAGTCTGTTTATGAGGAAGAAGTCGAATTAGATACGTCTGAGCTGCCAATGATATTTGAAGAAGAACAAGCTCGCAGCAACATAGACGATAAAGAATGGACTCTACAGTGGCAACACAGCCAACCTTGGGGTGACAGCAAAGAAATTCAGCTTGGTGCATTTTTACAAAATAAAAAACGCGACAGTGAAATTTTAGAATCGCAAAATGAATTAGAACTTGCACTTACCAGTTGGGATCAATACGCAGCATCACCTTTAACGCTTGCTGCATTTAATAGCGAGTACGAAGCGGTTACTGGTGGTGTAAATACTTTAGAAGAAGATCGCTTTGACTTATTTGCCCTTGTTAAGCACAAAGATGATTTATTTGCTTGGGAGCTGGGCGTTCGCTGGGAGTCTACCGATTCTAAAATTAATGATAAAATAATTGGCGTGACCGAAAATAATAGTTACGACTTTATCCTCCCCTCGGCACACTTTCGTTATAACGTTAGCGAAAATGGGCGTATAAGTGCATCGATTGCGCGTAGTTTACGCCGCCCTGAGTTTGATTTTTTAACGCCGGCACTTATCGAAAAAGAGCTTGGCGATAACGACCAACTAGGGAACCCTGAATTAAAACCAGAATCAGCTTGGGGTATGGACTTAGGCTACGAGTATCGCTTAGGAAAAAGTGGCGTTGTAGGTATTAATTTATTTTATCGCAAAGTAAATGACCTAATAGAAATAGCAAATACAGGACAAGAAGGCTCTGAGGGCGAAGGCACATTTGTACTGCAACCACGCAACACCGGCGATGGTAATGTTAAAGGAGTTGAGCTTGATTTATCTACTCCACTTGGCGCATTTAGCATGCCTAATACGGGTGTATTTTTAAACTACTCATGGCTTGATAGTGAAGTAACCGATTTTTTTGGAACTCGCAAATTTAACGACCAATCAGACTACGTTTATAACATTGGGTTTATTCAAGACTTACCCGAACTCAAAGCTGCATTTGGCGTAACTTACCGTAAGCAAGGTGATGCCTATGGACGTATTGTAGGTGAAGAAATAACTACATCTTACAGTGCCGACTTTGAAGTGTTTTTAGAAAAACGTTGGGAAGATGTAACGCTACGCTTGGTGGGTTCAAACCTACTTGATGCAAGTAAAGACGAAACCTTTAATAAATTTGATACCGTTGAAGATCAGTTTAGTAGAAGCTTTGATGAGTACGAAATTGAATCTGAAGAAGCGGGACCGGTTTATCAACTTATGCTGCGTTACGCGTTTTAAATAAGTTTATGAGGTAGTGCTAATCACTTTATTTAGCGCTACCAAACATGAGAGAACTATAATGATAAAAAAAACATTACTGCTAATAACACTTGGCTTATGCAGTATACAAAGCGTATTGGCAAACGTAACGTACACCGATGTATTATACGAGCAACAAAAAATTGCCAACTTGACGGTGCTGCCTAAGAGCTTAAATTTTACGGTTATTGGTGATTGGGGACATAACGGGCACTTTTATCAAAAAGACGTAGCACACCAGTTAGAAATAGCGATGTTTCAAACGGATGGTGATTTTACTATTTCAACTGGCGATAACTTTTATCCCAATGGCGTGGCAAGTGTTAACGACCCGCTTTGGCAAAGTGCCTATGAAGATATTTACCATGGTCCACATACATTCGAGCCTTGGTATGTAGTACTGGGTAATCATGATTATTTAGGTAATGCGCAAGCACAACTTGATTACAGTAAAAAAAGTCAGCGCTGGAATTTACCTGCACGCTATTACAGCAAAACCTTTACTTTAAAAGGTGGCGAGCAGATATTAATGGTGTTTTTAGACACTAATACTTTAAATCCTGAAT
>NZ_JACJDN010000331.1:0-4382 GCF_014163565.1 Pseudoalteromonas sp. SR45-5
ACACCGACGACAAACTAGGCCCGCATTATTAGTTTTTTCGTAAAGCTCAATCCACTTTAAACGTTGTTTAATTTCTTTGTTCATAGCGTCATAGTATATTGAAACGATCTCTATGAATCACACAACTAACACAAAATAAATAGCCCCTTCAGTAAAATTTAACCATTAAAGAACTACCATTCTTTACTGGTTAAATTTTTCAAACTGGGGATAATTTAATCTTTGTAAAAAGTAAAAACCACCCCAAAAAAGCTTGTACCGCAGCTATTAGGTATTTAAATAGTTATAATTTTCTGATCATTTGTTTAATGCACATATCCACGCTTGGCATCTTTAGTATTGTGCAAAAAAAAGTACTTTACTGAAAATTAACTTATATGAGGTCAACAACCTACGAACTTTATACTACTTCTCTAATTTATTAATAACATCAGAGAGTTCTAAGAGTGTAGGCTTTCCACCATAATAATTGGTATCTATGTGATAGCTATTACCCACCCAAAAAGGCGCTTTAGTTGAGTTATGTCCATGTATTGAAAAGTCGACTCCATGACTTTTAACTACCTGATCTTGTTTAACTACTTCGCGATCCCACAATAAAGATTGCACAATTAGCGATTTATCATCAGGGTAATTTTCCCAATCCCACGATTGTGCAAATGTATGAGACAACCCAATTTTACAACCACGATACTCAAGTACTATTGAAAGCGGTTTAGTTAGTAACTCATCGCACATAACACTGAGCTTTTCACTTGATACCGACTTGTGCCAATTGCCACCATTGTCAGTCCATAATTTAAAAGCCGCTTTATCATTACTTAATAATGATTCCAACATTAAATGCTCATGATTACCTAATATCATACATGCCCTAATGGCTTGTAAGTATGTAAATAAGTCATATGTTTTATCCCCGCGATCAACAAAATCGCCTAGGCAAAACAAAGTATCTCTTTCAGGATTAAAATTTACGTTATTAAGTGCGTTTTTTAAGGCCGGTAAATCACCATCAAGATCGCCAATTACAAATACTCGGCACTCATCATTAATAAATATGGCTTGTTTTGAAGATACAGCCTGAATAGCGTTAATACCTATATCCAAAATAGACTCCTATAGAATGCAATCTAAAACTTAGATTAATACTTGAGTTTATAAAGCCTTAAGGTAACACAATATAGTTGATAATTAATGAAGGTAATAAGATTTGATTGAAACTAAAAATGCATGACAGAGGACCTTAGCTACAACCTAAATAATTAATGTAAGTAGTGTTTTTAGCCTAAATTAAAAGCTGCTTAGCAAAATACCTGACGAGTTATTTGCCAGTTACCCGCACAAATTTTTCTGCTAGTTCGTCCAAAGTTTCACGCTTATTCGGATCGGGCTTTATGCAGTCAATAGGGCAAACACTTACGCAAGTAGGTTTATCATAATGCCCTACACACTCTGTACATTTGTTTGCATCTATTTGGTATATTTTAGCGCCCATATAAATAGCCTCATTAGGGCATTCTGGGTCACACATATCGCAGTTAATGCACTTACTATTTATGAGTAAAGCCACTAATAAGCCCCTTCAATTAAAATCATTATTAAACATATACATAGATTTAAATGAAATGTTTTTTGACTGCTTTTCATACAAGTGTAGTTCAATAAAAAACCTTTATTTTTTATTTAATCGTAGCACACATTCGTAACACACCATTTTATTTTTAGGTGTAAATTACAGCCGCGAATTATGCCTATTTTTCTCTGTTGCTTTGTTGATCTCAATCAATAAAAATCGCCGCGAGGCCTTTATTTATATAGGTTATAACAAAGTGAAGTACTCTTTATCAACGCTTAACAAAGCTCAATATACGAAAGCAAAACTAGAATGGAACCAGCTCAAACCGCCATTTTCTATGCAGCACATAAATCGGTGTGCTACGCTGGCTCAACACATCATATTTTTTGAAGAAAAAAGCACTTATAAACAAGGCTTTAAACCTAGTAGGACTAAAAGGTTATCGAAATACGAAGCGCAACACCATATTCGACTAATTTTCACCAAGTCTGGCGCTGCTATTTTCTACTCTAACTTCCCTAAATCATCTGGCATAGCTAATACCAAGTTAGGTGAAGCACCTGAATTAACAATAGCAAAAGCGCGTAAGCTCACTGCTCAAATGCAGGAGGGAGTTTTAAACAACCACACTGTCAAAACAGTTTTTGATACTTACGAGAAAAGCCTAATTGAGCGCCATAACAACGCACCCACCAAGTTTGCAGCTTCATCGCTCAGAACATACCAATGTAGAATAAAAAAGCTTAGGCATCATTTTCCGCTTAAGCGTGCATTCCAGTCTCTTACAGCAGGAGAGTTAGAAAAAATTGTAGATTTAATTATCATGGCAGAGTCCAATAACCAAGCAATCGAGCTTTTTGCACAAATTAGAAGAGTATGGCGATTTGCTAAAAACAAATTTAACTCAGGTAAAAACCCAGCAGCTGATATCGATGACTTTTACGTATCTGACCGTGTAGAAAGCCCTCGTCCTTGCCAAGTTTATACAGACTTAGATTCGATAGCTGAATTATGGATAAACCTCGCAGCAGCCCCTAATGTACATCAGAAAAATGCTGCTCGATTTATGATATTAACAGGCATACGCCCTATCAATATTCCACAAATGAAGTGGGAGTGGCTCAATAGTACCGACTTCCCAACATTAATTACCTTTCCGGCATCTGTTGTTGGGGTTCGTGGAGAAATGAAAAACCAAAAAGAATATAAGCTGCCCTTAACCAAAGCCATGCGCGCCATTATTTTAGAGCAAAGAGCCTGGATGGAAAATGCGCTCCCTAACTGTAACCCTGTTCACATATTTCTTCAGCCTCGCGATCTTAACAAACCATTTGCTAAAAGGTCGCTGGACAAAATCATCAAAGATTACTCCCCTGTTGATGCAGTAAAAGGAGATAAAAGAAACATTGTTATGAAAGGATCTGCGGGAGCATTTTGCACAATGTGCCGAAGCTTTTTTAAATCCAACGCAAAAGCGATTATGGTTGCCAACGGCTATCATTTTAAACACGCAGAGGAACTCACCAGACTCGCGCTGCATCACCTCAGAAAAGAGGACGATCCAAACGGCTTGAATTATGATAAATCTGAAGAGCTATTTGGCACTTCAACAAAGCTCAAATTTAATGTATTCAAAATTCATGAAGCCAGTATTTTAAAAAGAGCGAAAGAACTCGAAAGCCAACAACTCAGACTTACAGGTATGCAAAGTAAACAAGCTAAAAACCTAAGAGAAAATAACGATAAAAAAGCCTTGAGAGATAGAATTAAAGCTCATTTAGTTCACAAAGGCAGTTATGTAAACTTCATTAATCAGCCACTTGGTGATACGGGCAGAGTAGCAAAAGATTTGATCTTAACCGAAGAAGGAAGAGCTGTCGTTGAGAGATATTTAAGTGACCAAGCCAAAGCAAAAAATAATTAAAAAAAGTTTAATTTGGACTTACCAAAGTTTTTGTTAAAAAAATTAATTTCATATCATTGCCTTATTAGAGCGATACCTCATCAATTATTTGATGATTTTAACTTTTTTAAGGTTTTTATATTAATGGCAACATCAGTATTAAATTCAGTAAAACCATGTGAGGTCACGATTAAAAGTCGTGACCTTTGCATGGCTGAATTTAATGCATTTAAGCCACCGTACAATGACGAGTCAATGGAAGAGCTAGCCAGTCTTGCGACTATTATATTGGCGCAAGAAAAAGGAAGAAGACTTTCAAAGTATCAGCTTAAAGATCAAATAAGAATTGTATTCCAGCATGATGGCATTATTAAATTTTTTACTCATTTTAAAAAAGAACATGGCATAAAAAACACAAAGATTGGTGACTCTAATGTTATGAGTTTTTCGGCAGCGAAATTAAGAGCGACCGAAATATACAAAAATAACACTTCTGATTACACATTCGAATTTGTAGTATGTAAACAAATAGAAAACTTACAGGCAATAAATAAACATAGCCCTAGCAAGTTAGCTGAAACCACAGTAACAACTTACAGCTCTTACCTTAATGCAATTCAAAATGCCTTTGGCAAAGATATGTTATTTCAGACTATTACGCCTGAGATAATAGAAACCACGCTTGACCAACTACTAACAGAAAAAAGTGGTCCGCATGTGGCTAAGCTATTCGAGCAAATGAGAAAGCTGTGGGTGTTCGCAAAAAATAAATATAATAATGGCACTAATCCATTCCTAGAAGTAGATAAAAATTATATATCTTCTCGAACGGCGAAGCCTATTCCTTGTAAGGCATATACTGATATATCTCTAATTTCTCAGCTATACATAAACCTAAAAACA
>NZ_JACJDN010000332.1:0-4380 GCF_014163565.1 Pseudoalteromonas sp. SR45-5
TTAAGTGAAAAATACCCAGAGCAAACCATAGAAAGACCCGACATAGGTATAATGCTAGAGGTACCTTCAAGTGTATTTATGCTTCCAGAGTGGTCGAAAAAAGTCGATTTTTGCTCAGTAGGTAGTAACGATTTAACACAGTATTTATTAGCAGTAGACAGGGCTAATGCACGAGTTGCCGAACTTTTTAACCCTTATCACCCGGGCGTACTCAGGGTACTAAATAAAGTAGCGCGTGAATGTGAGCAATATGAACTGCCGTTTAGTTTGTGTGGTGAACTAGGCGGCGATCCTGAAGGGGCTATTTTGCTTATTGCCATGGGTTACAGGCGCCTTAGTATGAATTTATCATCGCTTAATAAAGTTAAATGGGTACTTAGGCGTTTAAATGTCAGTGACATGGAACAACTATTAAGTGAATGCTTAGCGCAATCCACAGCCAAACAAGTACTACGTTTAACGCGAAGCTTTATGCTAGAGCATAAATTAGGTGATTTGTTTTACACTCCCAAATAAGCTTATACGCCTAATTAATTGCAATACACAGATGCTATTAGTTTTATAATCCTTTAATATATAAACCTTAAAAGGGTATTTGAGATTACTATGTATGACTTAGGTTTGTTAGTCGCAAGCTGCGCACTACTAGGCTGTATTGTTGGGTTTTTAGCTGGGTTACTAGGCATTGGTGGCGGTTTAATTATCGTTCCAGTTCTAAGCACTCTGCTACTGTCATTTAATGTAACGTCGGCTGATCATGTATTAGTAATTGCTATTGCAACCTCACTCGCTTCTATTTTATTTACTTCAACGTCTTCAGCGCTGGCTCATCATAAAAATGATAACGTGCCTTGGGATATTGCCCCATGGGTTATGTCGGGTGTGGCTTTAGGTGCACTTATTAGTGGCTTTGCAGCAAGTTTAATCCCTGAACAAATATTGCGTACAGTGTTTGCTATAAGTGTTGTATTTATTGCAGCAAGAATGGTGCTATCCGCGCGTAATAAACCGATGTCAGATAAACCGTTACCAGCAGGTCCTATTTTAGGTGGATTTTCTGCGATAATGGGCGGATTATCAGGTTTAATTGGTATTGGTGGTGGTGCTTTAATAGTACCTATGCTTAATTACTTTTCGGTTGATATAAAAAAAGCAATTGGCTGCGCAGCCGCGTGCGGAATTGTTATAGCATTATTTGGCTCTGTTGGTTACATCAGCGCAGGTTGGCATGTTACCGATTTAGAGCATGGTTTTGCTGGGTTTGTTTATTTACCTGCATTATTTGGAATTGTTATTACCTCGTGGTTTGTTGCGCCTATTGGCGCTAAAGCAACTCACTATTTACCTGTTAATACAATTAAAAAAGTTTTCGCGGTGCTGCTTGTAGTTATCGCAATTAAAATGGTTTTTAGCTAAAGGTTTATTTTTTATGGCACTTGAGTTTCCTCAAATTGATCCAATTATTTTTTCTGTTGGACCGCTAAGCGTACGTTGGTATGGCTTAATGTACTTAATAGGTTTTGCATTTGCGATGTGGTTTGCTAATCGTCAAGCGTCAAAGCCAAATTCGGGTTGGACTAAAGACCAAGTAAGCGATTTACTGTTTTACGGCATGTTAGGGGTAATACTAGGCGGGCGTATTGGCTACGTATTGTTTTACCAGTTTAGTTATTTTATAGAAAACCCACTGTATTTATTTAGAATAGATCAGGGCGGTATGTCGTTCCATGGTGGCACACTTGGCGTTATAACCGCCGTCGCAATTTTTTCGTGGACGCGTAAAAAGTCACTGCTTCAAGTGGGCGACTTTGTTGCACCACTGGTTCCTGTAGGGCTTTTAGCTGGACGTATTGGTAACTTTATAAACGGTGAGTTATGGGGCCGAGTTACCGATGTGCCATGGGCAATGGTATTTCCAACGGGCGGTCCGCTTGCGCGTCACCCATCGCAATTATACGAAGCATTTTTTGAAGGCTTAGTGCTGTTTTTAATCCTGCAATGGTTTATTAAAAAACCACGTCCAGCAGGGAGTGTAGCCGGTGTATTTTTATTAGGTTACGGCGTGTTTAGATTCTGTATTGAATATTTCCGCCAACCCGATGCACAACTCGGTTTATTTGCCGACTTTATTTCAATGGGACAAATACTTTCACTTCCAATGATAGTGGGTGGTTTAGGCTTATTAATTTGGGCATATAAGCAACCACAACACGTTACACCAGCTAAGGCATAATAAGAAAAGCATGAAACAATATTTAAAATTATGTCAGCGTATTGTTGACGAAGGTCAGTGGGTCGAAAACAAACGTACAGGTACACGTTGTTTAACCGTTATTAATGCCGATTTAGAATACGATGTGGCTAATAATAAGTTTCCGATGATCACGACGCGTAAAAGTTACTACAAAGCAGCTATCGCCGAATTGCTAGGTTATTTACGCGGTTACGACAGCGCTGAGCAGTTTCGAGAAATTGGCTGTAAAACATGGGATGCCAACGCGAACGATAACAACGCATGGCTTAATAATCCTAACCGTAAAGGTGAGGATGACATGGGACGTGTTTATGGCGTACAAGGCCGTGGTTGGCAACGACCAGATGGCTCAACGCTTGATCAGCTTTCCAAAGTTATTAATAACTTACAAAATGGCATTGATGACCGTGGTGAAATAATCACGTTTTATAATCCAGGTGAGTTTGAGCTTGGTTGTTTGCGCCCGTGTATGCATACGCACACTTTTTCACTACTTGGCGATACGCTATACTTAACGTCATACCAGCGAAGCTGTGATGTGCCACTTGGCCTTAATTTTAATCAAATTCAGTGTTTTGTGTTGCTTGCGCTAGTGGCTCAAATTACCGGCCACAAAGCGGGTAAGGCGTATCATAAAATTGCTAATGCACATATTTACGAAAACCAACTTGAGCTGATGCGTGATGTGCAGTTAACGCGTAAGCCATTTGCATCACCTCAGTTAAAAATTAATCCAGAAATTAAATCATTAGAAGACATAGAAACGTGGGTAACACGAGACGACTTTGAAGTAACAGGCTATCAATGCCACGAAGCGATTCAATATCCATTTTCAGTATAATAAAAGATTAAGGAAAACATAAAATGAAAGCAGTCATCCCAGTAGCAGGCCTTGGTACTCGTATGTTACCAGCCACTAAAGCAATTCCTAAAGAAATGCTGCCAGTGGTAGACCGTCCTTTAATTCAATATGTAGTAAACGAAGCCGTTGCTGCAGGCATTAAAGAAATAGTGTTAGTAACGCACTCAAGTAAAAATTCAATCGAAAATCACTTCGATACGAGCTTTGAACTAGAAGCTACTTTAGAAAAGCGTGTAAAGCGGCAACTACTTGCCGAAGTGCAAGCAATCTGCCCTAAAGACGTAACCATTATTCACGTACGCCAAGGTGAAGCAAAAGGCTTAGGCCATGCTATTAGTTGTGCTGCGCCTATTATTGGTAACGAACCGTTTGTAGTTATTCTACCTGATGTAATTATTGATGATGTAGAGAGCGATCTTAAAAAAGATAACTTAGCAGAAATGATCGCTAATTTTGAGCAAAACAAGCATAGCCAAATAATGGTTGAGCCAGTACCAATGGATGAAGTAGATAAGTTTGGTGTGGTTGATTTAGGCGATGTTGACTTAAAACAAGGTGAAAGCTCGCCAATTTTTAACATGGTAGAAAAACCGCCAGTAGACGAAGCGCCATCTAACTTAGCTGTAGTGGGTCGATACGTATTAAGCGAAAACATATGGCCGTTACTTGCAAAAACTCCGCAAGGAGCAGGCAATGAAATTCAATTAACTGACGCAATTGCGATGTTAATGGAACACGAAAAAGTAGATGCATACGCTATAAAAGGCCGTAGCCACGATTGTGGAAGTAAAATTGGTTATTTAAAAGCGACTATTGAATTTGCACTTCGTCGCGATGAATTTGCTGATGAATTAAAGTCATTTATTAAAAAACTGATTTAACAGTTAATGTAAATCATGAAAGGCGCCTATATCGGCGCCTTTTTTATGAGTTTTATCAGGCCTGTTTATCTTTCGAGGCTAAATTTGCAGCAGGCTGTTTGGTATTTAGGCAAGGCAGAGCCTATGTAGTGTGGTTATTCCCCATAAATAGGTGATAACGTAGTATAGATGCCAAACATGCGCTGCCCGAAGGGTTCTGCCTCGGGGCAATTTACTCTTTGTTGCCTACATGGATGTAGGTAAGGGGCGTGAGCAGGACGCGGAAGCTTTACTCGGTTTTTACTTATTCTTACAGGGATGTAAGTCAGTAGAATAACGCAGGAGCAGTTATCGAGCCCACTAGGTTACAAACCTCGCGCCGCGATTAAATAGCCCCTAGATTG
>NZ_JACJDN010000333.1:0-4370 GCF_014163565.1 Pseudoalteromonas sp. SR45-5
CATCTGGGCCTGTTAAACGGCGGCAGTGTTGTAAAATTTCCTGCTTTTCGTTATCAATAGCATCCATAATTGTTTGCTCTGGATCTTCTATTAAAATACCGTTTTCGATATCAAGACCCCATGCACGCGGATTTAAGTTATGCCCGCTCAGTAAATGTTTTGTTCTATCTGAACAAATACCTTTTAAATGAAACGAATTACTTTCATCTTTCCACAGATACACATTTAAATTACCGTTATCGATGTGGCGTTTTTGCGTTTTTACAAACTTATGCAAAATAGTTTCGTATAAATAAGGCAACGCCCCTATTTTACTAAACGGCTCGCTTGGCGGTAAATAAAAGTCATTGGCTGTTTTATCCCCTACCACAATCGTAACTTGCTTGCCTTGCTTTAATAATCGGCGCAGTGATCGCATAAGTGGCGCCGGAAAATTAAAGTATGGCGTATACAACACAAGCTCTTGCTCTGTGGTATCAAATAACGCTTTTATTAAACGATTTAATTCGTTATTACGACGACCAAGCCCTAAAAACAAACGAATACCTAATGCTTGCGTATTTAGTTGCTCTGCTGCGTTGTAACTTGCGACTTTTAAATCACGCATTAATTGCTTTTGATCAAGTTTGAAGTCGTGTAAACGCTTAAGCGGTCGTGTGTCTATGCGTGGCACAGCAACAGAGCTAATTAGCTTAGTCTCAATAAAATCAACCACTGAGTCACACAGCTCGCTCTGCGTTATTAAAAAGTAACGATCGAGTCTGTAACGCTCATTATACTGCAAATACACGTTGTTTAAGCTTGCGCCGCTGTAAAGCAAGGTATCGTCAATGACAAAACCCTTTAAATGTAATACGCCAAATAATTCTTTAGCTTTTACAGGTACACCATAAACTTGTACGTTCGATTTAAACTTTTCTAAATCGTCACAGTATAAACTTGCGTTACCATCAGACTTCTCTGCACCAATTAAACCACGTTGCGCACGATGAAAATCCACCAGCACTTTTACATCAAGCGCAGGGTTCTCTAATGATACTCGATGCAGGGCTTCTAAAATCTCGCGACCTGCTTCGTCATCCTGTAAATAAAGCGCTGTGATATAAATTCGTTTTTTTGCATTAGCTATCAAACGTAGCAATTGCGTTCGGTAATCTTGCGCATTGGTTAAGACGTTAACGTCTTTTGAAGTCAACCCGAATGCGGGTTTTTCCTGCCAAAATAACATAGTTGCCTATTCGCTTAGGTCACATAATCTATCAGTGACAAATAAAATTAGGTAAAACATAACAAAAAAAATCAAAGGGGTCATGAATTAACGCTGTTTTATTGCCTGTTAGTCTATTTATTGAGCTACTTTGGCATATTAGCTGTAAAAGCATAGAGCTCTAGTACACAATACTGCACAGCTTTTCGATTTGAGAAAAAAAATAATCGCGGATTTTGTTTACATCTGCCTTGTTTTTCTTAGAATCAAGCGCATTAATGAGCATATTGAACACAGTATTAAACGTTTAGGAAAAATAATGACTGAAGCAAAACATTGTAAGCTACTAATTTTAGGCTCTGGCCCAGCTGGTTATACTGCCGCAGTATATGCAGCACGTGCAAATTTAAACCCTGTTTTAATTACAGGCATTCAACAAGGTGGCCAATTAACAACCACGACTGAAGTTGAAAACTGGCCTGGTGATGCACACGGCTTAACGGGCCCTGCATTAATGGATCGTATGAAAGAGCACGCTGAGCGCTTTGAAACTGAAATCATATTCGATCACATCAATAAAGTAGATGTATCTAAGCGCCCTTTCACACTAACTGGCGACCAAGGTACTTACACATGTGATGCGTTAATCATTGCAACAGGTGCTTCTGCTAAATACTTAGGCTTAGAGTCTGAAACTAATTTCCAAGGCCGTGGCGTTTCAGCCTGTGCTACATGTGATGGCTTTTTCTATAAAGGTCAGAAAGTAGCGGTTGTTGGTGGTGGTAATACAGCGGTTGAAGAAGCGCTATACTTATCTAACATTGCTGACGAAGTACATGTTATTCACCGCCGTGATAGTTTCCGTAGTGAAAAAATACTTGCAGACCGCCTTGCTGAAAAAGCAGCTAACGGTAACGTTGTTTTACATTACAACCGTACGCTTGACGAAGTATTAGGCGACCAAATGGGCGTAACTGGCATTCGTATTAAAGATGCACAGTCTGATGCAACAGAAGAGCTAGATTTAGCCGGTGTATTTATTGCTATTGGTCATAAGCCAAATACAGATATGTTTGTTGGTCAACTAGAAATGAAAGACGGCTACTTAGTTGTAGAGTCTGGATTGAATGGTAACGCAACTCAAACAAGTGTAGAGGGCGTTTTTGCTGCAGGTGATGTGTCTGACCACATTTACCGTCAAGCAATCACATCAGCGGGTACAGGCTGTATGGCTGCCCTTGATGCAGAACGTTTTTTAGATAATTTATAAGCAATTAAATAAATTATAATAGGGCTGATTATTCAGCCCTTTTTTTATGTCTAAAATATAGTTACACTTTTACGATCAATTATAAAATAAGTACTGTATGAGAAATCAGCTATACCAATTAAGTGAAACCGATATAGCATTCCCCAATCCGGAATACGCATTAGAATCCCCTGATGGCTTGTTAGCAATTGGCGGAGATTTAAGTTTACCTCGCCTAAGTAATGCCTACAAAAGCGGAATATTCCCCTGGTTTAGCGAAGATGAGCCTATTATGTGGTGGTCGCCGAGCGAACGCGGGATTTTTGAACTGGATGATTTTCATATAAGTAAGAGCCTGCGTAAACATTTAAAAAAGCACCCTGTAAAAGTAACCATTAATAATGCCTTTGAGGAGGTAATAGAAGCTTGTCGCGATCAACGCCTTGATACCGATGGCACTTGGATCACCTCTGACATGCTCAACGCTTATGTTAATGCACACAATGCTGGCATTGCCCATAGCTTAGAAGTGTGGAGCAACGGAGAGCTTGCAGGTGGCTTATACGGTATTATGCAAAATGGTGTTTTTTGTGGTGAGTCGATGTTTCATCATCAAACCAATTGCTCCAAGCTTGCTATGTGGGCACTGGTAAATTGGCTTAAACGTCATAATGCGCATTTTATTGATTGCCAGTTAGAAAACCCTTATTTAATGACCTTAGGTGCACAAGTAATCCCCCGCTCAACATTTTTGACTAAACTAAAAGCTGCACATAACTATATTATTAATCCTATTATGTGGGAGCCACAAGAACTTGACGCAATCTATGAATGAGCAACTTCCTGCACGTGTTGGTTTAACCCAAGAGTTTGACTGTAGTTATTTACCCAACAGACAAGAGCAACTATTAGTTATTCTAGATCCTAGTTGCTACAGCACAGACAAATTTGAGTCATTATTAGGCTTAGGATTTCGTCGCAGTGGTAACCAAATATACCGTCCACACTGCCCAATATGCAGTGCATGTAATTCTGTACGTGTATTAGCACAAGACTTTATCCCTTCAAAATCGCAAAAACGTAAACTAAACAAAGCAAAAAACCAGTTTGAAGTAAAATACTCGATGCAAGAACGCCCTGAGTATTATCCGCTCTATAGTAAATACATAACGATGCGCCATCAGGATGGAAGTATGTATCCTCCTGAAAAAGAACAGTTTCAAAGCTTTTTACTTTGCAGTTGGCTCAAAATCACATTTATTGAGCTATGGCACCAAGATACTTTAGCCGCAGTTGCCGTAACTGATTGTATGAACAGCTCTATTTCTGCAATTTATACTTTTTTTGACCCCGACTTTGAACACTATAGTTTAGGCTCTGTGATGATATTAGAGCAGCTTAAATTTGCAAAAGAGCAAAATAAGCAATACGTGTACTTAGGCTATCAAATTGATGAATGCGATAAAATGAAGTACAAAACTCAGTTTTTACCAGCTCAAAAACAGCTCAATGATGAGTGGGTGGCTATTTAATTTGCAAATATAGCCCCTGCGCCTTTACTTATTGGTGTATTTTGGGCAAAATCTGCAGCGTTTAACTATTAAAGAGGTGTTACGCTAAACATGGCGAAAGAAGACGTAATCGAAATGCAAGGGACAGTCCTTGATACTTTACCAAATACAATGTTCCGAGTTGAGCTAGAAAATGGTCACGTAGTTGTGGCTCACATTTCAGGCAAAATGCGCAAAAACTATATCCGTATTTTAACCGGCGATAAAGTAACGGTAGAAATGACTCCTTACGATTTATCAAAGGGTCGTATCGTATTCCGTGCTCGCTAAGTAAGTGCGTAAACGAGATTTAGTTTTTGGCTAGTGTTTTACTAGCTTTAAGCGTTTATTAAATGTAATTGAT
>NZ_JACJDN010000334.1:0-4364 GCF_014163565.1 Pseudoalteromonas sp. SR45-5
CATCTTAGTGTATTAAATAACTCACTAACTACGTTAAAAATTATTTATATAGAACAACTATGTACCATAATTTTAGCCTTGTTATTGAGCTATTTTCATATCGCTATAATAGAACACTAATTTAATGCAATTGGTATAATTATTCAGCGTCAGTTTTAGCGCTAAGTTGTTGCTCAAGCAATGAAACTTTAGCTTCAAGTTCGGTTAACTTTTCGCGAGTACGAATAAGTACTTGGCTTTGCACATCAAATTCTTCACGGCTCACAAAGTCCATCTCAGCAAGCTTGTTTTGTAGAACTTGCTTTGTTTTACCTTCGAGTGTGTCTGCTAGGTTTTTTACACCTTGCGGCATATTGCTAGTAATTTGCTTAGCAATTTCTTCAAGTTTTGCTGGGTTGATCATATTTGTCCCTTCGGCATTGCCTAAATGATAATAACTAATATTACCTTATACCCACGGTATTTAACACATGATCATCTTTACCTTAATTAATTAAGGCAATTGCTATGCTCGCTGTAATGGTTACGTTAAAATTGCGCGTCTTTTAAATTTCTTTGGTCGTTATGAAACTCAATCCTAAACAAGATGAAGCCGTAAAATATATTAGTGGTCCCTGCTTAGTACTCGCGGGCGCAGGCTCTGGTAAAACCCGTGTTATTACGAATAAAATCGCTTATTTAGTGAAAAAATGTGAGTACAAAGCACGAAATATAGCCGCTGTTACTTTTACCAATAAAGCAGCCAAAGAAATGCGTGAGCGAGTACTGCAAACGCTCGGTAAGCAAGACGCTAAAGGTTTATGGGTATCAACGTTTCATACACTCGGTTTAGAAATAATAAAAAAAGAGTTGAGTACATTAGGGTTTAAACCCGGCTTTTCGTTATTTGATGATCAAGATACCAATCAGCTTCTTAGTGAGCTTACCGAAGACGAGCTCAAAAAAGACAAGGACTTACTCAAACTACTTAAAATGGAAATTGGTAGTTGGAAAAACGAATTAGTACTGCCAGAGCAAGCAATACGCGAAGCGCGTGATGCGCAAAAGGCATTGTTCGCGCAGTTATATGGGCGCTATCAAAATCAACTGCGTGCTTATAACGCACTGGATTTTGATGATTTAATTATGATCCCTACTTTGTTACTTACTAATAACGCCACATCTCGTGAGCGCTGGCAGCAACGCTTTAAATACTTGCTGGTGGATGAGTATCAAGATACCAATACAAGCCAATATCAACTTGTTAAATTGCTAGTAGGCGAGCGTGCCCGTTTTACTGTGGTAGGTGATGACGATCAATCAATTTACTCATGGCGTGGTGCTCGCCCGCAAAACTTAGTGTTATTAGGTAAAGACTACCCAGGGCTTAGACTTATAAAGCTTGAACAAAACTATCGAAGTGCAGGGCGAATACTAAAAGCAGCTAACATTTTAATTGCCAATAACCCACATGACATAGAGAAAAAGTTATTTAGTGAACTAGGTTATGGAGAGCCGATTAAAGTAATAGGGTGCCGCGATGAAGAGCATGAATCTGAGCGTGTGGTTGCTGAAATAATTTCACATAAGTTTATGAAGCGAACCAGCTATAAAGATTACGCGATTTTATATCGTGGTAATCATCAAGCACGTGGCTTTGAAAAATCACTAATGAGTAACCGTATCCCTTATAAAATTAGTGGCGGTATGTCGTTTTTCGCTCGCTCAGAAATTAAAGATATTATGGCGTACTTACGCCTATTAGTTAATCAAGATGATGACAATGCGTTTTTACGTATCGTAAATACACCGCGACGCGAAATAGGCACGGTTACCCTTGAAAAGCTTGGTACGCTTGCTAATGAAAAGCACGCGAGCTTGTTTGCTACCTGTTTTGATAACGATTTAGGCTACAGACTAAAAGGGCGTGGCTTTAATGCGCTTGCTGGATTTGCACGCTGGGTTGTTGAGCTATCTGATAACGCAGTACGCGGTGATACGCTCGAAGCTGTTAAAGACTTAGTGCGTAATATTAATTACGAGGCATATTTGTACGAGTCGTCACCGAGTGCAAAAGCGGCTGAAATGCGTATGAAAAACGTATCAGAGCTGTATCGTTGGATAACAGATATGTTGACCGGTGATGCCGACAACGAACCAATGACATTAGCCGAGGTTGTTAGCAAGCTAACCCTTCGGGATATGCTTGAGCGTAACGAAGAAGAAGATGAAACCGATGCAGTGCACTTATCAACACTACATGCATCAAAGGGCTTAGAGTACCCGTACGTATTTATGGTGGGTATGGAAGAGGGTTTACTTCCGCATCAGGTAAGTATTGATGAGGACAACGTAGATGAAGAACGTCGCTTAGCTTATGTTGGTATTACTCGCGCACAGCAGGAGTTAACACTTACTTATGCAAAGATACGTCGTCAATTTGGTGAAACCTCACAAACTGAATTAAGCCGATTTGTACAAGAGTTACCGCAGGACGATCTTGCGTTCGAAAACAAAAAAGCGCCAAATACCCAAGCAGAGCGCATGGAAAAAGGCCAAGCAAGAGTCGCTAACTTACGAGCGATGTTTAAAAAGCCTGAGTAATACCTCAGGCTAACTTTATAAAGACTGGGTTGCTTGCACTTCAGGTAACTCAGAGCATACTAAAGCGTGTTGTTTACCTACAAAAAATGCCAAACCGTGTTTATCTAATAAAGCTCTAAAATTAAGTATTGATGGGCCTTTAGCAATGACCTTCATTGCTTTGAGCTTTGTAATTGCAAGCACGCCCTGTAGCTGAAAATCGTAACTTTCTTGTTGTAAAACACGTTTACTAAAGGTCGAGCTAAGTAGTAAATAATCAAAATTAATATCGGTTAGTAAATTAAGTTCGCACCTGTCTTTAGCAAAATTGTTTAAACCAATTGAATAACCAAGTTGCGATAGCGTTTTGAGGTTTTTTATTTGCGTTGCACATGCGTGGCGAATTTCTTGTTCATCAAATAATAAACAGAGTTGGCTTTGTCCTTGTTGTTTATTTAGCGTATCTGTAAATAAAACAAATTCGTGTTCCTCAAGTAGCAAACCAGAGCAAGGAACCAATGCCATAGCTACATTTGCAGTAATTGCTTGTGCATAGGCGCGTTGTAATAGTTGTAACTCTACTTGCAGATGCTGCTCTTTATCTGATGCAAACTTTTTCAAAATATCAAAGCTAGTAAAGCCAAGTATTGGGTGTTCACCAAATGCTTCAAATAAAGATTCAGACTGTTGTTGCTCATCAAGCGTAATTATTTCTGAGCTTCTAAAACTCATAGGTAATATATCAAGGTGATGTTGTGCTTTTAGAGTCTGCGCAGGTATTGATTGCGTTAATAGCGGATGAAATAACTCGTAACGATTTTTTCCTGAGTTTTTGGCGTGATACATGGCGGCATCGGCATCACGAATAATTTCATCTGTATGCGTATAGCTTTTCTTTGAGTAGGTTATCCCTATACTTGCGCCACTTTGTAAAGACTCACATTTGAGATAAAAGGGTTTTTTCATTAAATCTATAATACGATTTGCAACATCTTCTGCTTGTTGAGGCTCAGTTAAATGGGTTAATAAAATAACAAATTCATCCCCGCCTAAACGTGCTAGTAAATCATGCTCGCGTATACATTGGGCAAATAACTCACTTACGTTAATTAAAAATTGATCGCCTGCATGGTGGCCAAGCTGATCGTTAATATCTTTAAATTTATCTAAATCGATAAACAAAACAGCAAAGTGGTGCTCAGGAAAACGTTGATAATGTTGTAGCGTTTTTTCGAGCTGAGTTAAAAATAGACTACGATTAGGCAAGCTCGTAAGTGAATCGTGATGTGCATCATGATAAAGCTGCTGCTCTATTTTTTTTCGCTCATCTATTTGCATTTGTAAGTGCAGATTAGTTTGACGCAATTCTTTGGTTTTTTCGTTTACTCTAAATTCGAGTTCTTGATGGCTTTTTGCAATTGCTTGATTGACGAGCTTTGTTTGTAAAACAGCTGCAATTTGATGCGATACAAAGGTAATTAACTCGCAATCATCTCGGCTGAAAATATGTTTGTTATCGTAGGCTTGGCAAACAATAAGGCCGATAACACCTTGAGCTGTTTTAAGTGGAGCGCCTAACCAGCTAGTGGCCATTTGCTCTTTTGGTACAGGTGCTGAACGTTGTACCACACCGCTTACTATTAATTCTTTTGCTCTACATGGGTGTATTAGTTGTGTTTCTTCGGTGCTTATTACCAGTTCGCTATAACCTTTAGCAAAGCGTCTTGGCTGTGTATTTTCTTTAAATTCATCTACGCAATAAGGAAAACTAATCCACCCTGTTTCTTTATCATAAAGCGCAA
>NZ_JACJDN010000335.1:0-4361 GCF_014163565.1 Pseudoalteromonas sp. SR45-5
GCACTAAATTAAGTGCCGCGTTTATAAATTAATAACTCTGAGTATTTAGGCTTTGAACCTTAATATTTTTTCTTCGGTGCTCTTAATTGTTTTTCAAACTCGTCTGAAAACAATATCGTGCCGTCGTCTTCCTCAGTAGGAAAGGCAGCAATAAGTAAATCATCCTCTTCAAGGCCTGGTGTCCAGCGACTAAACCAATCAGCAAGTGGAATTGCTTTAGCGCTGCAGCCAGCCCATTCGCCAGTTGCCCATGCCTCTGCAAATTCGCGAGTTGGCCAAACTGGTACGCAGTCGTCATCTTCGTTGGCAAGCATAACGCAGCCATCATCGTCGTTTAAAATCCATACTTGTTTAAATTGTTGTACGGTTTCGAACATATAGGCTAGGCGTTTTTTTGCCCCAAGCCCTAAAATTACTGCTTGTTCTTCGCTTAAATTTGGCGTTGTCATAATTAGCTCACTCTTAATTACTATATCTCAATTATATGCACACAAGTATATCGAGTTATATGACAGAGTGTTGAAAAGTTGCTATTTAATTTCAGCAATGCAGATCTAATTTGTATATTGAGCAGTATAAATCACAACTAATTTGAGCGATCATTCAAAATAAGCTTGAATGTTTGTAAAAAGGCCACATTGTAGTAAGTATATACTTAATGAAGGATTGAAAAATGACTACTGATTTACTTGCTCCGTTTAAACTAAATAATACGATTGAGCTTAAAAACCGCGTACTTATGGCGCCATTAACGCGTTGTATGGCTGACGATAACTTAGTGCCAACACAAGATATGGTTGAATATTATGCTCGCCGTGCCGAAACCGGTTTAATTATTAGCGAAGCAACTATTATTCGTCCAGACGCGCAAGGTTACCCAAATACACCAGGTTTATTTACCAGTGAGCAAATTCAAGGTTGGAAAAAAGTAACAGACGCAGTGCACGCTAATGGCGGCAAAATGTTTGCACAGCTTTGGCATGTTGGCCGTGTTGCACATCCTCACTTTTTTGATGGCGATGTACTGGCACCATCAGCAATTGGCGTTGAAGGCTCTGTCCCTCGTATGCGTGAGCTTACATACATCACACCAAAAGCAGCGACTATAGATGACATTAAGGGCCTAGTAGCTGATTACGCAAAGGCGGCAGAAAATGCGATTGAAGCGGGTTTTGACGGGGTAGAAATTCACGGTGCTAACGGGTATTTGATTGACCAGTTTTTACATTACGCTGCAAATACACGCAGCGACGAATACGGTCAAACGCCCGAAAATATGTCGCGTTTTGCACTAGAAGTAACCGATGCAGTTATCGCCGCTGTAGGTAATGAGCGTACTGCTTTACGTGTTACACCGGGTGCTTATTTTAATATGAGCGAAGATAGCCGTGATAAAGCGGTATTCGATTACTTACTACCAGAGCTTGAGAAGAGAGATTTAGCATACTTACACGGCGGTATTTTTGACGACAGTACAACGTTTGAATCGCTTGAAGGTAAAACAACGTCTGAATTTTTACGTGCAGGCTACAAAGGTACATTAGTAGGCGTAGGCAGCTATAGTTTTGAGTCAGCAAAAGAGGCAATTAACGATGCTAAGTTTGATTTAATCGCTATTGGTCGCCCACTTATCGCAAACCCAGATTACATTAGCAAAATTGCAAACGGTGAAGAGTTAGTACCTTACAGCGATGAAATGCTAGCTGAATTAAAATAAATTACTATTTGTAATAAGTTCTAGAAAATAATTAAGGCACCCAAAGCTAAACCTTTGGGTGTCTTTTTTTGTACATATTCTCGCCATAAATCTTCCATATTTGTTTAACCTTTATGTAAATAAAGTTCATCCTCGTTGTCATATTTAAAATTCATACTGTCCGCGTTTTCATATTTCATAATTAAAACTAAACGGGACAACAATGTACGCTTTAAAAAACAAATCGCTATTGAGCATGGCTATTGCCATGGCTGTATCAACATCTACTTATGCTAACGACAACACCATAGAAGAAGTAACCGTGGTTGCTAAACCAACGAGCTACGCTAACAATGTTATTGAGCCTGCAATGCTTGAGCAGCAAAGTTCGGTATCGAGCATATTATCGGTTATTGATAACTTACCAGGTATTAGCATAAACGAAGGTGATGCATTTGGTGGCGACGATTGGTCTACTACAATCACTATGCGTGGTTTTAGTATTGATGGGAACCAACAACAATTAGGAATGACCGTTGATGGCATTCCCAATGGTGGCTCTAATTACGGCGGTGGTGCTAAAGCTAACCGTTACTTGGAGAGCGAAAATTTAGCAACAGTAGAAGTAGGTCAAGGTACGTCTGATATTAAGTCGGCTTCACTTGAAGCACTAGGCGGGACATTTAACTTTGTAAGTAAAGACCCAAGCCTTGAAAAAGGCACTACCTTTGCTTATACATCAGGCAGTCACGATGCCACGCGTTATTATATTAAACACGAAACAGGCACTGTTTTTAATAACACCCAAGCGTACGTAAGTTACTCGCAAACCGATACAAGCCGCTGGATTGGTTCAGGCAGTAATGGGGGCAAAGACAACCAACACGCAGAGCTTAAGTTTGTATCTAATTTTGATGATTTAACACTCACTGGTCGTTTATCTTACGATGATGTAAGCGAGACAAACTATAACAGCGTAAGCCTTGAGCAGTTTGAACAAACACCCGATTGGGATCAGCTAACATGGAATTGGACAGGAGTTCCGCATTTTGACCAAATGTTTGCAGAAGGTTGGGGAACGCTTCGTGAAAATACCTTAGGCTATTTAAAATTTGAATACGCTATTTCACCAACTTCATTATTAACTGTTAGCCCTTATTATCATAAAAATTCAGGTCGCGGCGATTGGATCCCACCTTATTTAACAACACCTGTTGATGAAAATGGTGACCCAACAACCGAGGGTGGCACTAATGCAGGCTCTTATGGTTTTGCTGATAGTGAAGGCAACCCGCTTGCACCAGATGCCGATTGTACGCAAAGTTTGAGCTGGCCATGGGAGTCGGGTCCTGGTTTAAATCCTGCGTGTTACGATGCAACAGCAACGCCGGTTATGTCTTACCGCCATACGCATTACAACAAAGATCGTTTAGGTGTAACGGCAAATTACCAAGCTACATTTGGTGATCACGATATCGAAGCGGGCTTTTGGTATGAGCAAAGCGAGCGTGACGAGTCGCGTGATTGGCACAAAGTAATTGACGCGCGTATTTATCATCACTTTGATAGCACGCCTTACTGGACACAATACAAAAACACTTTTGATACCGATACATTCAAATGGTACTTACAAGACTCGATTAATTTTGGTGACTTAACATTAAATATTGGTGTAAAACAGTATTTAGTTGCATTACAAAAGTATGACCACTTTGCTAACGAAAGATCAGATAAAGTAGATAGCGACTCAGACGTGTTATTTAGTGGTGGTGTATTGTATCAGCTAAATAACAGCACAGAATTATTTGCTAGTTACAGCGAGAATTTTTCAGCAATAAAAGACGGTGTGCTTGAGCGAGATAGCTCAACACTTACAAACATAGAGCCAGAAACTGCCGACAACATAGACTTTGGTGTACGTTACCAAGCCGACAGATTAACCCTTACAGCAACGGCTTACAGTGTTAAGTTTGATAACCGCATTACCTTTATTGCCCCTGGTAGTGGCACAGACGGCATTGATTACACCATTGGTACAAATGGCTCGTACGTAAATGTAGGGGGTATTGACTCAAATGGGCTCGAGCTTGCAGCAAGCTATATGTTAACACCAAGCTGGAGCGTGTACTCGTCGTATACTAATAGCAGTTCTGAGTATTCATCCGATGATCCAAATGCATACGATTCACAGGGTGTAATATTAAGAGATGAAAGTGGTAATGAGGTAGCACCGAGCTTTAGAAAAGGCGACAGCATAATAGATTCATCAGAAGATTTATTTGTGGTATCTACCGATTACTTTAGCGATGGCTTTCGTGTTGGTTTATCCGCTAAATACACCGGTGAGCGCTTAGGTGCATGGCAAGACGAAGACACTCGCACCCGTAATAAAGTAGACGGCTACACCGTACTTGATTTTAATGCAGGTTATTCAACTGACGTAGATGCAGGTCCGTTTAAAGCCATTGACGTATCGTTTGTTGTTTATAACGTTACTGACAAAAGCTACTTAGCAGGTGGTACTGGTAACGGCGCTACTTATTACATTGGCGCGCCACGCACCGCAGCAGTTACATTTACCGCTGACTTTTAAGTTAAAGTTTAGGGTTAGTAACTAAATTAAAGCAAAGCCCATCACTGATGGGCTTTTTGACTGTTTAATGAC